>JBHHXG010000001.1:0-50577 GCA_046756985.1 Mariprofundaceae bacterium
ATCGTGCCAATGTTTACATGCGGCTTCGTGCGCTCAAACTTTTCCTTAGACATGATTTACTCCTTACCCTTTAACTTCTTATCCCTTCACCTGCGCAATGATCTCCTGCGCAATGTTATTGGGAACCTCTTCATAATGTTCAAACTGCATCGTGTAGTTGGCGCGACCCTGGCTCATTGAGCGCAGATTGGTGGCATAACCAAACATCTCGGCCAGTGGCACCTCGGCATCTACGACCTTGGCATTACCGCGATCAGTCATGCCCTGCACCTTGCCGCGGCGGCGATTCAGATCGCCGACGATATCGCCCATGTAATCTTCGGGGGTGACGACCTCAACTTTCATCATCGGCTCGAGCAGTACTGGACTGGCCTGCTCCGCACCGGCGCGGAAGCCCATAGAGCCCGCGATTTTGAAGGCCATTTCAGACGAATCGACATCATGGTAAGAGCCGTCGTACAACGTCACCTTGATATCCACCATCGGATAACCGGCCATAACGCCATTTTCCATGGCTTCTTCAGCACCTTTGCCGACTGCAGGAATATATTCACGCGGCACCGCGCCACCAACAATCTTGTCAACAAATTCAAAGCCGGCACCAGGCTCCTGCGGCTCAATCTCCAGCCAGACATGACCATACTGGCCACGACCGCCACTTTGCCTGACAAATTTGCCCTCGGCCTTAACCGACTTGCGGATCGTTTCGCGATAAGCCACCTGTGGCTTGCCAACATTGGCATCCACGCTGAACTCACGCTGCATGCGGTCAACGAGGATTTCCAGATGCAGCTCGCCCATGCCGGAAATAATGGTCTGCCCCGTCTCATCATCCGTATGGACGCGGAAAGACGGATCTTCAGCAGCAAGCTTGCCCAGCGCCACACCCATCTTCTCCTGATCGGCCTTAGTCTTCGGCTCAATGGCTACGGAGATCACCGGATCAGGGAATTCCATACGCTCCAGCACGATCGGATCAGAATCCACGCAAAGCGTATCGCCTGTTGTCGTAGCCTTCAGACCTACGGCGGCGGCAATATCGCCGGCACGCACTTCCTTGATTTCCTTACGGTCATTGGCATGCATTTGCAGGATTCGGCCAATCCGCTCTTTTTTGCCCTTGGTTGAATTAACCACATAAGAGCCTGCGTCCAGAATACCGGAGTAAACACGGAAAAATGTCAGCGTACCAACAAACGGGTCGGTCATGACCTTGAATGCTAGCGCAGAAAAAGGCTTAACATCGGAACTTGGGCGCTCATCCTCTGCTCCAGTCTCAGGATGCACGCCCTTGATTGCCGGAACGTCCACAGGCGCCGGCATAAAGTCCACAACGGCATCCAGCAGGGTTTGTACACCTTTATTCTTGAAGGCAGTACCACACAACACCGGAATTACATCAATCTCCAGTACAGCCTTGCGAATGCATTCCTTCAGCGCATCTTCATCGATTTCATTGCCTTCAAGATAGGCTTCCATCAGGTCATCGTCATGAACTAGTACGGCATCCAGGAGTTTTTCACGGTATTCCTCGGCCTGGCCTGTAAGCTCATCCGGAATATCGACAACATCGTACATTGCGCCCATGGCTTCGTTTTTCCAGACCACGGCTTTCATGCGCACCAGGTCCACGACGCCCTGGAAATTCTCTTCAGCACCGATTGGCAGATTCAGCGGAACGGCATTATGGCCTAGGCGCTCGCTGATCTCATCAACAACACGGAAATATTCAGCGCCGGTGCGATCCATCTTATTCACAAAGGCAATACGGGGAACATGATACTTGTCGGCCTGACGCCATACGGTCTCGGACTGTGGCTCAACGCCACCCACGGCGCAGAATACTCCGACAGCGCCATCTAGCACGCGCAGGGAACGTTCTACCTCAATAGTAAAGTCCACGTGGCCAGGCGTATCAATGATGTTAATCTGATGATCATTCCACTGACAGGTTGTCGCTGCGGAGGTGATGGTGATGCCGCGCTCCTGCTCCTGCGCCATCCAGTCCATCGTCGCAGCGCCATCGTGCACCTCGCCGATTTTATGCGTTACACCTGCATAAAACAGGACGCGCTCGGTAGTTGTCGTCTTGCCGGCATCAATATGTGCCATGATGCCAATGTTGCGAACACGCTCTAACGGTGTCTTACGGGCCACGATCCGCTACTCCTTCATCCAGTCAGTTAAAAGAACAAATAAATAAAAACTAAACCACTACCATCGGTAGTGTGAAAATGCCTTGTTAGCCTCAGCCATGCGATGCGTTTCATCGCGCTTCTTGAATGCTCCGCCACGCTCGGCGATTGCATCCGCGATTTCATTACCCAGACGCTCGGCCATCGTATGCTCCGAACGGTTACGGGCATATTCAACCAGCCAGCGTACCGCTAATGCAGCTTGGCGGCGCTCGGAAACCTCTATCGGCACCTGATACGTTGCACCGCCGACACGGCGAGACTTTACTTCCACAGCGGGCTTCACCGCTTCCAATGCCTTGTGCAGCGTTGACAGCGCCTCACTGCCTGCCTTTTTGGCAGCAATATCCATTGCCGTGTAAACAATACCTTCTGCAACAGACTTCTTTCCGTCCAACATTACCTTGTTCACAACATTGGACACCTGACGATCGCCATATTTGGCATCGGGCGTCACCGGACGGCGGCTGGGGGGACCTTTACGCGGCATCTGCTATCTCCTCAACTTACTTCGGACGCTTGGCGCCATACTTCGAGCGGGCCTGTTTGCGACCTTCAACGCCCGTTGTATCAAGCACACCACGGAGAATATGGTAGCGCACGCCCGGCAAATCCTTCACGCGGCCGCCACGGATCAACACCACGGAATGTTCCTGCAACTTATGCCCCTCACCTGGAATATAGGCTGTCACTTCCATGCCATTGGTCAGGCGCACACGTGCCACCTTACGAAGTGCCGAGTTTGGCTTCTTCGGCGTCGTCGTATACACGCGCGTGCATACGCCGCGACGCTGCGGACAGGCCTGCAGGGCCGGAACCTTGTTGATTTTTCGCTTGTCCTTGCGACTGTTGCGAATCAACTGATTAATCGTTGGCATCGTTACCTCATCTCCAAACTTTCACTTCACACGAATACACCCGGATGACGGGGTCCGGCGAAGGGTCGCGAACCATAGTGTCGAGACCTGCCACTGTCAACCGCCTTTCAGCCTGATTGTCTACATCCGGAGAACGATGGCATAGCAACGCTTTGCGCTACATGATGCAATACGGAACACACCATCGTTTCGGGGTTATGGCCGGCCGCCGAAAACAGAGGCCGGATTGGATACCAGCTTACTCTGTGGGGGCGATGCGATGCAGGGAAATGTTACGGGTATCGCCCTTGGGCGGGCGTGCTCCAAGCCGCTGTTTTACCTGACTGATTACCTTCTCAGCCGTGGCCCGATAGGTGGTCAGTTTGCCACCATATATGGTCACAAGTCTGGAGTCAGGTCCGCCATGCCAGTGAATCATCGTTTCGCGTGAACGGTAAAAAGCCGCACCTTCGGCCTTTGGCAATACGCGCAGGCCGGCGAAACTGTCAATCACAGTGCCGGCATATGATGGAAAATAGTGGTGCGTGGTTTCCAGTAAATAGTCGATCTCTTCCTGCAAAGGATGCACCTCTGCAGGATCACCGGTATACATCGTTTCCGTTGTGCCTATCAGTGTATGTCCATGCCATGGTATGAACAGCACCGGTCGCCTGTCGCGCGGCGCCTCAACAAAAAATACACCCTGATGCATCGGCTGATCGACAATGATGTGCGTCCCCTGCACCAGATCAACGGCCCGCTTGTCCACAGCCGGCGTGACCCGGTCAAGCACATCATTGGCCCAAGGCCCGCCCGCATTGATGAGTACCCGGCAATTCACCTGATATTCTTCCTCATTGTGCAAATAGCTGACTTTATAAGCGGCATCTTCCCGACTGGCTGATATAAACCGAATCGGGCATTGCAGCTCCGTGCCCAGAGAAATAGCAGATTGCATGACAGCCCGGGTAAGCGCTGCATCATCGGTCTGGGCATCCTGATAGCGGAACACTTTCAGAAGGCCATCCGTATTGATGCCTCCAAGATTCTCCCACTGACTGCGGGGCACGGTTGTAAAGCGCACTTCCGGCGCCATGCCGGCAAAGATGGCGTAGATAGAAAGACCGATACGAATCTGCCAGGGGCTGCGTTTCGTCTGGTGGTAAACAGGTATATAGAAGTCAATACGATGCACCAGATCCGGCGCAAGTTTTAATAGTCGCTCCCGCTCATGCAGGGCTTCCCTGACCAGGCTGAACTGGGCGGTTTCCAGATAGCGCAGGCCACCATGAATCAGCTTGCTTGATTTGCTCGATGTGCCGGCTGCCAGCGCAGTCTCTTCCAACACAAGCACAGAGTAACCAGCCGCCGCGGCTGCCTGTGCAATACCACAACCGTGGATGCCACCGCCAATGATAACCACGTCATAATCCACGGTGGCCACCCCTTACCCCTTTGCCGCCGCTTGCGCGGCCAGCATCTCGCCAATGGCAAAGGTTTCAACGAAATGGGCCCCCCGATGTCCAAGCTCCTGCGCCAGTGCCGGCCGGGTCACATCGTAGATGGCCAGTTTCATGCCGTTGATCTCCAGCGAACCGCTTTCAGGCAGCATGTCAATGTCACAGAACAGATATTGCGGTCGGACTTCTTTGACGATGCTCTGATTGCGCTCCTGCCAGTGTTTCAGAATAAACCCGGTTTGCCAGCCCTGTTGCCTGGCCTCGATCAGAATGTCTGGAGAAGATGAAATAATGATACACTGACCTTCAATGGGCCGAAGCACGCGGGCCACCTGATCCAGAACGGCATGCAAGCCGAAATGGTCAATGCTGATTCTTTTCAGCTCGACAAAGATATGCACCTGCGGATGGCGGCCCACGTATCCGGAAACCTCCTGTAAGGTGCTGATGGGTTCAGGATCATCGTCGTCGGCCTGATCCAGGAAGACCTTAAGGCGCCTGAGCTGCTCGACAGTATGCTTGTGAATGTAGCCGCTCTGCCCGCACAGGCGCCCCATGCCACGGTCATGAAACAGCACAGGCACACGGTCAGCGCTTAACTGGATATCGATTTCTATATGGGATGCCCCGGCATCAATGGCAGCGGCTATGCTGGCAAGCGTGTTTTCGGGGAAACGCATCGGATATCCCCGGTGAGCAACAAGTGTTGGCCTGTCCATACTTCTAATCTAGCGCAAATCGCTCCCATTCGGGCGGAATTGACTGGCGATTTTTGATTTTCAGATACGAGTATCCTAACTCAGTGTCTGCACCATCTCCTCGCATGCCTTTTTGGCATCGGAAAAGAACATCATTGTTTTATCCATGAAGAACAGCTCATTTTGCAGGCCTGCATAGCCTGCCGCCATGGAACGTTTGATAAAGATCACGTGCTGTGCCTTGTCCACATCGAGTACCGGCATGCCGTAAATCGGACTGGAAGGATCGGTCTTTGCCGCCGGGTTTGTAACATCGTTGGCACCAATGACCAATGCCACATCGGCATCGGAAAATTCCGAGTTGATCTCATCCATCTCGTGCACAATGTCATACGGCACATCTGCCTCGGCGAGCAACACATTCATATGTCCCGGCATGCGGCCGGCAACCGGGTGGATGGCAAAACGCACCTGTACACCTGCTTCGGAGAGCACATCCACAAGCTCCTTCAGGGCATGCTGTGCACGCGCTACAGCCAGACCATAACCGGGGACGATGATCACACTGCGCGAGTTTTTCAACAGAAAACCGGCATCTTCGGCACTGCCTGCCTTGACCGGGCGATCTTCAGCGCCAGCCGTCGAAGCTGCTGCACTTTCACCACCAAAGCCGCCAAGCAGGACATTAAACAGCGAACGGTTCATCGCTTTGCACATGATGTAGGACAGAATCGCACCGGATGAGCCGACCAGCGCACCTGCCACGATCAGCATGCTGTTGCCCAGTGTAAAGCCGATGCCCGCTGCCGCCCAGCCGGAATAGGAGTTCAACATGGATACGATCACCGGCATATCGGCACCGCCAATCGGCACAATCAACAATATGCCAAGCAGCAGCGCGATGGCGGTCATCATCAGAAAACTTGTCCAGTCCTGGTTGATGCAGAACATGATGCCGGCGCCAATCATCGCCAGACCAAGCGCCAGATTCAGCAAATGCTGGCCTTTGAACACCAGCGGAGCACCGGACAGAAGTCCCTGCAGTTTGCCGAAGGCAATCAGCGATGCAGTAAATGTGATGGCACCGATAAAGGTGCCGAGGAACAGTTCGATGCGGCTGGCCACGCCAAGTCCGCCGCCAGCCTGTGCAATGCCATACGCCGACGGCTCATACAGGGCTGATACAGCAATCATGACTGCCGCCAGCCCGACCAGCGAATGCATGGCTGCAACCAGCTGCGGCATGTGCGTCATGGGAATCTTTCTGGCTACGGTAACACCTGCTATACCACCAACGGCAACCAGCGCAAAAATCCAGGCGTAATTCTGCACCGTATCCAGTTGTAGCGTGACAACCACGGCAATCAGCATACCGGCCATGCCATAGATATTGCCCCGGCGTGCGGTCTCCGGTGACGACAGGCCCTTGAGCGCCAGTATTAGCAATACCGAAGCGGCCAGATAGGCCAGCGCTACAAAATTTGCGCTCATCGTCTTCTCCTACTGCCGCTTTTTGTACATGCCCAGCATGCGCTGCGTAACCATGAAACCACCGAAGATATTGATCGACACCAGCCCCACAGCAATCAGGCCGAGCAATGTTCCCAGACCCATCTCCAGTGGGCCGGCTGCGAGAATGGCACCAACGATGATGATACTGGAAATCGCATTGGTCAGGCTCATCAAGGGCGTATGCAAGGCAGGAGTCACGTTCCAGACCACGTGATAGCCGATAAAAATCGCCAGCACGAAGACGGTAAATGCGATCACGAACGGATCGACCGTATCCTGTGTAGCTTGTGCCGCAAGCTCAGCTGCCTGAGCTGCTTCCGCATGATTCATAGATCACCTCCTTTCCCTAACAATTGAGGCTTGAGAAATTCACCGTCCCGGCAGAGCAATGAACCTTCAACAATTTCGTCTTCAGTGTTGATGATCAGATCACCTGTCTCCTTATCCAGAAGCAGACTGATGAAATTGAATACATTGCGTGCAAACAGGCTGCTTGCATCCGTTGCCATCGTTGAAGGAATATTGCCAACACCAACAAGGGTCACGCCGTGCCTGACCACCACTTTATCCAACTCGGATAAGGGACAGTTGCCACCCATCTCCACAGCCAGATCCACAATCACAGAACCCGGCTTCATCGCTTTGACCATGTCCTCGCTAATCAGTTCCGGCGCCGGCTTACCCGGAATCAACGCCGTTGTAATAATAATATCGGCAGCAGCAGCGCGCTGGGCAATCAGCTCAGCCTGCCTGCGCTTATAGTCTTCGCTCATTTCTTTTGCATAGCCGCCGGCATCTTCCGCATCTTCATCTGCTGGCACCTCAATAAACTTCGCCCCCAGACTCTCGACCTGCTCCTTGGCGGCAGCCCGCACATCGAAGACCTCAACCATGGCACCCAGCCTGCGTGCTGTCGCAATCGCCTGCAGACCAGCCACACCGGCGCCCATCACCAGCACCCTGGCTGGTTGTACTGTGCCGGCAGCCGTCATCAGCATCGGCATGAAACGGCTGTAATGCTCCAGCGCCAGCAATACGGCCTTGTAACCTGCGATGTTGGCCTGGGAAGAAAGTACATCCATGCTTTGCGCACGGGAAATACGCGGAATCATCTCCAGCGAGAAACAGGTCAGGCCCCTCTTGCTGTATTCTTCCAGCAGAGGGTTGGTGAACGGCGAAAACAGCCCGACAACCGTGATGCCTTTCTTCAAATCGGATAATTCGGACTTTGACGGCGCACGGACCTTCAGCACAAGATCGGCACCTGCACAGGTTTTCGCAAAGCCATCGGCCAGTGTGGCGCCAGCTGCTTCATAGTCAGCGTCTGCAAACATACTGGCGATGCCAGCTCCCTGTTGGACAACAACATCACAGCCTGCAGCGGTAAGTTTTTTAACTGTTTCAGGAGTTGCGGCGACTCTGGCCTCATGCTCGTATGTCTCAGCAGAAACCGCGATGCGCATCTCATTCCCCCTTGTCCGGCTGCAGCGCATGGCTCCAGCACTGCTTAAAGAGAGCGGCAGTGTAGTCCGGCTGGATGGTTTTACAAGCTCAGAGCGACTTTTATCAGCTCACCTTTACCATTTTCCGGCAGTACCATCTCAATCAGTTCTGTAGTCGGCACATAGGCATGTGGGTAACGGAAAAGGTCATCATCGCGCACAGCTTCGTCATACATCAGAAGATCAAGGTCCAGCGTGCGTGGCTGCCACGAGCCTTGGGAACGATTCCGCCCATGCACGTCCTCCAATCCTTTCAACCATGCGCGCAATATACTCTCATCCGGAACATCGGTGATCAGACAGCAGGCATTCAGGAAATCATCAGCATCCATACCAACGGCTGCGGAACGGTACACCGAAGAAAACCTGGCCTCAGGAAAACGCTTTCTGATTGCAGCCGCCGCTGAAGACATATGTCGCTCCGGCTCAATATTCGATCCCATGCCGATCAGCGCGCTGTGTATCATCCCTCCCGGCTGCCTCGTTCGATGACCACAGCCACGTTCTCGCTGCCGCGCACGGCACCTGGCTTGGACATCTTCAGCCGCAGCCACGGCACATGAAACTCTTCGAGCACAATGCTGGCACAGGCCTCGGCCAGCGACTCAATCAGCCCAAAGCTGGAGCCTTCAACAAAGGCAATCAGCCGTTTGGAAACTGCCTTATAATCCAGCGTATCGTCGATATCGTCGGAGCCGGCTGCCTTTTTAATGTCCCAGCGCATTTCAAGATCCAGGCGTACGGTCTGACGAATTTCCCGTTCCCAGTCGAAAATGCCAATCACCGTGCGCACTTCCAGACCTTCAATCAGAATCAGATCATTTACAGTCATCGCATGCCCCTTTTTTTATGTCGGAAAGCCCAAGCTTGACACATTGATGCGTCTTCACACAATTCGCCCCTCCTGAAAAGCCTGAGGAGGAATGATTCATGGGTACAGATGTCATCAAAGTAACTGAAGAAGTTGTTTCATGCTCAGACAATGGCCAGCACCCGCTGGTTTACATCAGCCTGAAGAACGGCGAAGGCAGCTGCCAGTATTGTGGTCAGGTCTTCGTTCGCGTTAAAAACGATGACGATCGCACATCTCAGCAGGAAGCCGCCTAAATACGATCCTTTTTCTGGCGTACAGCCTCAAACAGCGCCACGCCAGTAGCCACCGAAACATTCAGCGATTCCATCATACCCGGCATCGGGATATGCGTCAGTTGATCGCAGGTTTCACGCACAAGCCTGCGCAGACCTTTATCCTCAGCACCCATTACCAGCCCGGTCGCACCATGTAAATCGAGGTGATACAGCGACTGCTCAGCTTCTCCGGCCAGCCCAATCAGCCAGAAACCTTTATCCTGTATCTGCTTCATGCTTCGTACCAGATTGGTCACCACCAGCACGGGCAGGCGTGAGAGCGCGCCACAGGCGCTCTTGGCCACAACGGGAGAATGAATGTCCGCTGTATTGTCCTTGGGGACGACCACACCTGCGCAACCGGCTGCCCCGGCAGTGCGGATACAGGCGCCGAGATTGTGCGGGTCGGTCACCTGATCCAACAGCAGAATCAGCGGCGCAGACGACATGTCCAGCGCAGCAAGCCAGTCCTCAAAGCGTAACTTCTGCTGCGCTCCCGCCCTGGCCACCACGCCCTGATGCGATGCGCCTTCACTGAGGCGGTCCAGCACTTCTTTGGGAGTGAATGTCACACGCACCTTTACCTTTTTTGCCAGATGGATCAGCTCATTGATGCGCGGATGTTTTTTGCCTTTTTCAATCAGCAACTCATCAATTGCTTCGCCAGCCTCAAGGGCATGTTTTACGGCATGGATGCCTGCCAGTGTGCTCATAAGACTCCTCCTCTCCGCTCCAACCGGAGACTTTGTTTCCCGTTTGCACTTTGGCGGCACGTATCCCCTTTTGCAACGCAGGACGACATTGATCTGATTGGTAGATGAATAAGGCCCGGGAGGGACAATGATGCAACGATCAAGACCTGAGGCTTTTTCTTTTGCAAGTCTGTTAAGCTATTTCACCCCATGATTATAAATCGCATCCATTAATTTATCCCCAAGGTACGCATTCGGTGGAGCGCCCTTTTCCTGCAGCTTTTTGATTCGGTCGGCGCTGCGAAGTGCTTCATCTTTTTTGCCTTCTTTAAGATAATTGATTCCCGATTTATAAAACCAGTCGGTGGCAGCAGCAGCGTTTTGATCCACTCCCTTGCCTCCGGCGTACATCTCGCCAAGTTTGAACTGAGCCAGGGCGCTATTCTGATCGGCGGCCCTGCGATACCACTTCACTGCTTCGACATCATCCCTGGCGACGCCTGCGCCATGACTGTAGATTTCTCCAAGATAAATCTGGGCCAGGGCAAAGTCCTGTTCCGCTGACTTTCGATGTAATTTCATCGCTTCGGCATGGTTGCTTCGCACGCCAATCCCGGCATCATACATCAGGCCCAGATAGAAATTCGCTTCAGAGCTTTCCTGTTTCGATGCCAGGTAATACCACTTGAAAGCCTCATCATTATCCTGTGCAACACCGTCGCCAAATCTATACATGAAACCCAGACGCACTTGCGCCTGAAGGTTTCCCTGTTCAGCTGCCAGGCGATACCAGTGAGTGGCATTGGCATCATTCTTTTCGACTCCGATGCCCTTGTGGTACATATTGCCAAGACGGTATTGGGCTCCGGCATCACCCTGAATTGCCGATGACAATGTACGGCGAAAGGCGGTCGCATCATCACGGCCTGTTGCGGCACGCGCCTGACGCTGCTTAGTCCTGGAAGACTGTGGCCGCACCGAAGCTACCTTGCTCTTTTTTGCCGGCCGGGATTGATTCACGCCGGTGGTTTTGGGCCTTTTCCGGGCTGTACGCAGTTTCGCTTTCGCTTCATGCAAAGCTGCTTCTGTTTCATGCAGCTTTGCCGCAGAAACACTGGCGCTGCTCATGACGTAGTAATCAATGAAGTCGAGTGAGTTGATATCGCTGACAGCCTGGCCGAATGATTCGGTATTATGCCCCAGGGTATCCAGGCTCCAGAAGTTGAGCCAGTACCATTTCCCTGCCTCCATCTGAATTTTTTGGGTATGTTTCGTTCCCAGTCGGACGCCGAGTGCCACCCAGGTGTGCTCAACGGTATGAACCCCCGGTGACAATTCGATGACGAAATAGCCATCATCGCTTACCTCAATGGTGCGTTTGCCATCAATGGAAACCTGATCATACCCCACGATGCCGCCAATGCCTTCCCGGTACAAATACAGCAGTGAATGGCCTTCCGGAACCTTGAAGTTTCTGGCGATATCTTCATACCGGCTCACAGGCGTGGATGCGCAACTTGCAAGCAACAGCAGTGCGGCCAGACAGTATGCAACCCTGCTGTTTTTCACCATGCTATGTATCAATCGCCCCATGACGGATAACCGTATCCCCAATGTATGGCCTTGGCAAAATCAGCCACCAGGTCGGAGACAGGTATTCAATACCAGCCCCGTTCCTTGAACGACAATACTTCCTTGCCGGCAATGAGAAAATGATCGAGCACCTTGATGTCCAGTGGCCTGCCGGCCTCGCTCATCTGCCGGGTCAGCCGGATATCCTCTTCACTGGCTCGAGCCGTACCGCCCGGATGATTGTGAAACAGGATCATGCCCTTGGCGTCCAGTTCCAGCGCGCGCTTCATCAGGTTGCGCGGGTACACCACCGCGCGGTCCACCGTGCCCTCGGACATGATCTGTGTGGCGATGTGGCGATGCTGCTGGTCGGTAAAGATAGCACCGAAACATTCCATGCCACGGCCCTGCACCAGCAGCCTTAAATGCGCCCGAACTTTTTCCGGCCGGTCAAACACCGATTTTCCCGGCAGATCAGAGGCCAGATAACGCACTTCCACCTGCCGGACCAGCGCCAGGAATACCGCGCCTTTCTCGCCAATACCCTTGATCTGCGAAAGCTCGGCAACGGGCGCATCGAATACGCCAGCCAGCGTCCCGAATGCCTTCAGCAACTGTTTGGCGACCGGTTTGACGTCCACACGCGGCAAGGCATAGGTCAGCAGCAGTTCAAGCACTTCATAGTCATGAAAGCCCTCAAAACCATGTTCGGCGAAGCGTTGGCGCAGGCGCTCCCGATGTCCTTTCACTGTATCCTTGCTTGGCGTCATCACAGTGCCGATTTATACACGGTCATGCGCGAGCACGCACCTGTCCGCCAACGGTAACCCGCGATCATGTCTGCACATCCATCTTCCCTCGCCTATGATTTACAACATGGGCTGGGTATTATCGAGGCTTTTAATCATTCTTGCCGGCAGTGTTGCCCTTGTCAGCGGGTGGATGTTGATGTTTGAAGATGGCTATATCTATTTTCCCAGCCGGGACATGCTGCATACGCCTGCGGATGTCGGCCTGTCATTCACAGAACACCGGTTTACGACCCAAGATGATGTTTCATTGCATGGCTGGCATATGCCCCATACCGCTGCCCGGCACACCGTGCTGCACTTTCATGGCAATGCGGGCAACATCAGTCACCGCCTGCATCTGTACCAGCGCTGGCATAAAATGGGACTTGGGGTCTTTGCCGTGGACTATCGGGGATACGGCAAAAGCAGTGGAAAGCCTTCCGAAGACGGTCTGTATGAAGATGCCCGTGCAAGCTGGCAACACCTGACGGCCAAGCTCGGCATTCCCGCATCGCAGGTCATCATTGCAGGCAGAAGTTTGGGATGCGCCGTTGCTGCCCAGCTTGCCGTTAATCTGGGAGACAGAACCAGACCCGCAGGCATTGCATTGGAAACACCCTTTACCAATGCACCGGCTCTGGCCCGGATCTTCTATCCGTGGCTGCCTGTCAGTCTTCTGATGCGTACAAAACTGGAAACCCTGGGCCGGGTAGGCCAGATACGTCTCCCATTGCTATTGATTAGCGCAGAAAACGATGAAATTGTGCCTGCCGGTATGGGGAAGACAATTTACGCTGCCGCCAACGAGCCCAAGACTTTTGTTACATTACCCGGCGGACATAACGGCTTTGATACTTTCTCTGAAAAAGCCTATGTCACCGCCTGGAAAAAGTGGCTCACAACACTTTCAGAATAGCTTCATTGCAAATGCAACCATGCAAAAGTTTGGTGGCTAATTAGACGCCCTTGAAGGCCGTGGCCGCGGCCAGCAGGCCCAGGCCGCCGGCTTCAAGCCAGAAGGTGTATTTGCTCAAAACGGGAATGACCACCCATCCCATGTGCATGGCCAGCCCGAGCAGGCCGGCAAGGACCGCGATCCACCAGATAATCTGTTTTGGAGCAGATAACCTCATCGTTTCCTCCCTTTGTTAGTCCACTGAATGCAGCCGCATGATGCCCCAGGCCATCAGCAGCATCGTGGTAATCAGCGAAATGGCGCCGACGATCGTCAGGTTGAACGCCACCACCAGCCCGGAGCCAGTCAGCATGCCAATGCCACCCAGATACAGCATACCGGAATGAAAGACGGCGCCGACCATCAGCAATACGGACACGGCCTTGGCCATCCATACATCCAGCGACAGGCGACAAAGTAAATAGCCGATTACGATATTGAGCACTGATTCCAGATTACCATGCGCATGCGCCGCGCGCAGGATGCCGCGCACCTGACTGTCAACAAACTCTTTATCACCGCTGCCTAGTCTGTTGGCCAGATACATGCCAAGCCCCAGCGTTGTCAGAAAATACAGAAAACCAAACACCATGTTCTTTTTACCAATCATCGTTCAACCTCCTTGTGAAATACAGGATATCCTCTATGTAAGTGAATCCGGAGCCAAACGTCAAATTGTGAGTGGGTTATCAGGCTAGGCATACACAATGACAGTGGGCTACACTTGCAAACATGCGGATCTTGCGTAAACAACTGATCGAACTTCTGGACCAGGCAAGACTGCAAAATCGTCTGGATGAACTTGCCCCCCGTTTGCTGGCCGCGCTGGTGCATGATTTCTTCTCGCTGCTTCCGGCCGCATGGAACAAGCACCGCCACAAAAACATTGCGCTGACCTCGCGCACAGTCAGTCATGCCAATTTGCACCGCCATATCATCGCCGTGCGCTGTCCTGATCAGGCGTTTTATCTCGATGCCATCAAGGGCTATCTGCTTCGCCGCGGTATTCAGCCGCTGGCTCAACAGACCATGGTTGCCCGTATGGACTGTGATGACAGTGGTTGCACGCTAAGCCTGCGCAAGCCGGATAAACATGATGAAGACAATTTTATGTTTATCGCCCTGCATATTTCCGCCACGCTGGAACCGGACCGGGACAGGCTGTCGAGAGATATCCGTGCTATTATGCAGGCTGTTGATCTGTCCGTGACCGACTTCGCCCCTATGCGCGAAATCATTACTTCCTGTGCCGGTAAGCTGGTCGGTGAAGATTCTGATGCGGCTGCCCTGCTTGAATGGATGAATGACGACAAATACCTGTACTTCGGCATGCAAACGGAGGCAAAAAAGCTGGGGCTTGTTCGCAATCAGCAGGTTTTATCACATATCGCCCGGGGCTTGAAAGAAGAAATTGCCGCACTTGAAAGGCCCAAAAAGACGGGGGTTGAATGGCTGCAGCTGGCGGCCAGCCAGCATTATTTATACAGCGCCGCCAGCCTGGAAGTCATGCGTATCAGCTGGCGCAACAGCAAACGGAACAGGCTGCAAAGCACCATCGTCATCGGGCACTTTTCGCGCAGCGCCCGTCATGCCAATGCCAGCCGCATCCCGCTTCTTGAACGGTATTGGCAGGTGCTTGCCGATACCCCTCTGCTGCAGCAGTCGGCCTTCTATCGCCGTGAAATCCGCACGCTTTTTGACCGTCTGCCCAAACCAGCGCTGCTTGCCATCCCACCCAAGAGATGGCTGGAGCCGCTTAAGGCAATCGTCGATTTGGCCGGGCCCGTACAGACCATGACCAGGCAGCTGATCCCTTCTTCCGGCAATATCTCGATATTGCTTGTTGCACTGCCAGCCAACCGCTTTGGCCCCAATATCCTCGGCCAAATCCTGGAGGCGGCCCGGACCGCACACCATTTTACCGTACAAAGTCATGAAGGCTTTGGCGTAGGACCACATCGACTGCTGCTGATCAGCGCTAACAATACGCTGGCAAACGGTGAGCCTATCAAGGAAACCCACATCACCGCACTGGGAAAAACCATTCAGCAATGCGTCACTTTCTGGAAGGACAGGGCCAAAGTCGGAGTCCTGGATGCAGCCCGAAACCTTAATCTTCCTGACACCCTGAAAGAGCTCGAGCAGATATCGCCGCTCTACCAGCAACTTTTCCCACCGCATCAATTTATCGAGGACATCCGCATCAGGGATAAGGTGATCGCCAGCGGGCGGACACTGGTGCGGGCCCATGCACATGATGCCGGCATAGAGCTGCATATCTTTACACAGGCACCGCTACTGCTGGGTGAACTCGTCACCATTGTACAGGCCTTCGGCCTGACTGCCATTCAGGAGGCCGTCGTCGACTTTGGCCCCCATGACAGGCAGGTGCATCTAAGCAGCATCCGTTGCCAGACAGCGCAGGCATTTCGTGCTGACGATGAAAAACGGCTGATGGAAGGCATGGAGCGCGTACTCAACGACGAGGCCGACAACGACCCTGTCAATGCGTTACTGCTTGCCGCCGGACTTAATATTGATCAGGTCGCTATCATCATCACGCTGCGCAATCATCTGATTCAACTGCTTGCCGATGCAGCTCCCACGCCGCTGACCGATATGCTGCGGCGACACCCGCTTGTTGCCGCAAAACTGTACCGCCTGTTTGAGGCGCGGCACCGTCCGGCAATGCCTGTAAGCTTTGAGGCCCAGTCCAGGCTTGAATTTGATAAGGCCATGACCGGCGTACAAAACCTGACTGACGACCGCTGGTTCAGGGCGCTGGCCGAGATCGTCGATGCCAGCCTGCGCAGCAATTCATTTATGCGCGAGGCCGGCGAACCTGTTGCGATAAAGATCGATCCTTCCAGGCTCAGCTTCGCCCCCAGGCCTGCGCCCTACCGTGAGATGTTTGTGCATGGTGTGCATGTCGAGGGTGTGCACCTGCGGGCCGGACCCGTGGCCCGGGGCGGTATTCGTTATTCGGACCGCCCCGCTGATTTCCGTACCGAAGTACTTGAACTGATGGCAACCCAAGTCGTGAAAAACGGCCAGATCGTTCCGACCGGCGCCAAGGGCGGATTTGTTGTCAGAAATGGCGATGGCGAGCCCTTTGTTCGTCAGCAGTATCGCACCTTCATTCGTGCGCTTCTGGGCCTGACAGATAACCTGGTTCATAATGAAGCCTCTCCACCCACCGGCATTCGTATCCATGAGGGAGACAGTCATGACCCCTATCTGGTCGTTGCAGCCGACAAGGGAACGGCGCGGTATTCCGATGTCGCCAATGAAGAATCCCGTCTGGCCGGATTCTGGCTGGATGATGCCTTCGCCAGCGGAGGTAAGCATGGCTATGACCACAAAGAAGTCGGCATCACGGCCAGGGGGGCGTGGATTTGCGCCGCTCATCATTTTACCCTGTTGGGTCGGAATGCATACACCGACCCGGTTAGCGTCGTTGGCATTGGTGATATGAGCGGGGATGTGTTCGGCAACGGCATGCTGCTGAATCCGAATATACGCCTGGTCGGCGCATTCAATCACCGGCATATTTTTCTAGATCCGGATCCTGACCCTGAACGTTCCTATGCTGAGCGCAGACGGCTGTTTGAAGAGGCTGCTGGATGGGAGCAATACGATCCGGCATACATCAGCCAGAGTGGCGGGATTTTCAAACGCCAAGCCAAAAGCATTCCTATTTCGGCGGAGGCCCAGCAGGTATTGGGCATTACGGAAACTTCATTATCAGGAGAAGCGCTGATCAAGGCCCTACTGACCGCTGATGTGGACCTTCTCTATAACGGCGGCATTGGCACCTATGTCAAGGCAAGTACTGAGACTCACGCTGATGTTCGCGACCCGGCAAATAATGCCGTTCGTGTCGATGCCGATCAGCTCAGAGCGACAGTCATCTGTGAAGGAGGCAACCTTGGCCTGACACAGCAGGCGAGACTGCAATATGCTGCCAGTGGCGGGCACATCAATACGGATGCCATTGATAATTCCGCCGGCGTGGATATGTCCGATCATGAGGTTAACCTGAAAATTCTTTTTGCATCCCGGGCAGATGACATCACACCGGCAAAGAGAAACCGTATTCTGAAAGACCTGACGGAAAAAATAACCGCCCAGTGTCTGGATAATAACCTGTTGCAGTCACAGGCACTGACATTGGCCAGTCTGGATGCAGTGGTTCACCCGCCCCGAATCCAGCGCCTTCGCGATGAGCTATTAAGGACAGAGCGTATAGACCCGCATACGGATCCTGATATCTGCAATGATGAATCGCTTGTCTTGCGGCCCCAGCTGGCAGTGCTTTTTGGACACGAAAAAAACCGTATCCACGACCGACTCTCGGAAGAAGGCTTTGACCAGCATACATGTTTTCGTAGCCAGCTATTGCTTTCCTATTTTCCTGCCTCGATTCAGCGCCGTTTTACAGAGGATATCACCGGGCATCCGCTGAGCCGCGACATTATCAATACCCGGGCCGTCAATGACATCGTCAATCATATGGGGCTGGGTGCCGTACACCATCTGGAAACACTGCTAGATAACCCGCTCTCCGACATCGTACAGGCCTTGCTGCTGACCGATGTCATCATGGACTCGGACACGCTTCGTGAGGCTATTTGGCAGCATACTTCAGACCCTGAAATTGCCAGCCAGATGCAGCGTTCATTACAGGAGCATTTGATGCATTTTGCCGAAGAGTTGTTGCGGTTGTGCACAGTGGAGCCACTGAATCAGCAGTGGGTCTTGCAACAGCGCACCGGCATGCGGCGCTTCAGGCATTCGCTGGCCGCGCAGGGCATTGGCGGTATGGAAAGCAGCCGGTATCTGGATCTGCTCAAGACCGTCGCTCAGGCAGGCTTATCATCCGAGCATGCTGCCCATCTGGCCACCATGCCGGAGTTGGCGCAAACTGCAGCTGCCGTCCACCTGAGCGCAGACATGAATATTCCTCTGCTGCGCTGCCTCAAGGCCAGCCAGGCATGTCTGCATCTGTTGCCAATCTCCGAGGTGGAAGCGCCGCTACGCTCGTCAGGCTGGGGAGAAGAGGAAACGCATGAATTGCGTCGCGAGTGGCTGCACCGGCTGACCCTGCTGAAAAGCCGCGCCATTGAAGACCTGTTGCGCAGTGGTTCCACAAACTTTATACGCACCGGTGAGAAATTATGGTGCTCTCACAAGCACTGGCCGGATATTGAACCCCTGCGTAAGCCTCAACTGGATGCGGTCGAGGAAGAAGGTGAAGCAAGCATGGAAATCAGCCAAATGCAGTTGTTGTTGGCATTGACACGGCTTGAGTCCATCATTGATGAAAGTGACGCCCGGTCCAAAGCAGATTGAATCTTAATGCGGCCGACGCACAAGCAGCAGAGACGCTCCCTCCCGTAAAAACTGCCAGCCGGCTTTAAGTAACTGCTTCAGGCGTTTGCGGATAAAGTTGCATTTCACACAGCCACCCTGCGCCATCTGCTGGCGCACTTCATAACGTGGATAAATGGTTTCGCACCAGAAGGCCAGCCGATGCGAAAAATCCGGCTGCATGCGTGCAAACAACCGCTCGGCCAGATATGGGATGACTTCATGATTCATATGCCGCGCAAACAGCCGCCGCTCGATAAAGCCCATATCCGGCCTGATATCATTCAGCAGACGCTCCGGCACAGAGGCCCCCAGATATTCCCCAACGTAGGCCAGCGCATAATAACAGGGCCGCTGTAGCCGGTATTCGCGGATGCCTGCCAGTACCTCATCCCATTGCCCTGCAGCATCAATGCTGTTCGCCAACAGTGCAATATCATACAGCCAGATCAGCCGCTCAAAGGAATGTTTCAGGGCATGAAAACACAGGTACGGCAGATGGACGCGTGGCGAAACAAGCAATGCCTTCTCACCTGCCAGTTCACCCTCTTCGGCATATTTGAAAAAGTCACTCGCGCGTAGCGGTGTCAGATATTGCCACGCCCGGATACGCTCCATCCCCAGGGGCTCATGATGTAAATCAAGCATGATATCGCCACGAAAATAGATATTTCGGTAGCTCTGGTGTGGCCTGAAACCGATGTCCCACAATGCCTGCTTGGCATCGAGCATGCGTGCTTCACTCAGCAGCAGATCAATATCGCTCTGTGGACGCAGCGGCGCATTTTCACCATACAACGGTTCGGAAACCGCCAGACCACGCATACAAAGCACAGGAATACCGGTTCGCCGCAAGGCCGAAAGCACCTGTCCGCAGGCATGGCGTCGGCGCAGAAACTGGGCTGCCTGATGATACTGATTTGCTTCCGATGCTTCGCGGAACTCATGATCTGCAGCAATTTCCCGCTGTTGCTGCATGGCGGACCATAGCAACTGATCCATGCCTTCACGCATCGCCGCGCCCCATAACTGGCCGTCTTTCAGGTCTTCGGAAGACGGGGCACGGCTGGACAACAACTGGCAAAGACGACTGCGAGGCGCTAGAATTTTCATTGCTGGGACAGACATTGATTCATAAAGCTATTCCAAAGTGAATTGTCCTGCCAGCCGGAAGGGGCCGAAAAGAACTGAAAAGGTTATTTGGCCTTGCGAGGTGAACACATGCATAAGGATAAACAGGCGGAAACAGAAAACAGTGAGTTGCATGCCCGCCGCAAGCTGCTGAAGATGGCCGCCTATGTGCCCCCAGCTATTCTCGGCGTGATGATCGCCGGCAACAAACCAGCCATGGCGGGCAAGCCACCGATTCCGGGTTCAACCAAGGTCTGCAAGGGTGGTGGCACCATTGTAATTTCTGCCGGCGGCACCGCGTGTTGTCCCTGTGTACCTACCGATCCGAAATATGACCCTTACAAGTGCGCATTGAAGAAGTGTCAGCTGGGCAATTGTGCTGCCTGTCCGGCCGTATTTGTGAAAAAGAAACACTGTCAGATCGCCGCCGCTGCATGCGGCTGCACCTGTGTTAAGGATCCCGTGACCAAGCTCTGGAGCTGCAATTAGTCCTGCATTGACTATCTATGCCGCACATCGCTAACTCTGTACCGGCAATGCAATCATCGCCGCTACCGCTGTTTCTTCCCAATGGACAAGCCCTGCTGCTGCAAGCACTGGATGGGCATGTACTGAATCTGACTGGTACAGGCGAAACCGCCCGCATAGACGGCTCGCTCGCGACCAGTGTTTCGGCATTAGCCCATGGCAAGGCGGAGACCAGAGACCGGCAACGCCTTGCCGTCCTTGAACGCCAGCATGCCTGGCTGCAGGGCCTGAGCCGGGCACAAACGACGCCGCCGCAGGGCCTTGCCCGCACACTGCTTCGCTCAGAACTGGGTATGCTATTTGTCGAAGTCACGGCAAAATGCAATGAGCGCTGCATCCATTGTTATGCCGATTCCGACCCGGATCGGACCGACTTTCTGAGCCTTGATGAAATCATCGCTGCACTGGATCAGGCGCGTGAGTTTGGACGCGCCTTTGTCCAGTTTACCGGCGGCGATCCGCTGCTTCATTCACAGCTTCCCGAGGCTGTTGCACATGCTGCCGGGCTCGATTTTGACGGCATTGAAATCTATACAAACGGCCTGTTGCTCAATGACCGTCTGCTCGACAAACTTGCCGAATACCAGCCGCGCTTTTCGTTCTCAATTTACGGCGATTTGCCGGATATTCATGATGCCATTACTAAGGTTCCGGGCAGCTGGAGGCGCACGCTCGACGCCATGCGACGTGCCATGCAAGCCGGACTTGAAGTCCGTGCAGGAATTGCGCTGATGCCCGAGAACATTGCCCGCGCCGAACATATGAGCGCTTTCCTTGAAAACGAACTGGGCCTGGATGAGCGCCAAATCCGTTTTGACCCGGTCAAACAGACCGGCCGTGGTCGTTTTATGGACGAAGTCACGCAGGTGCTGGTTTCACCAAACGCGCACAGCAGCAACAAGGGCTCCCGCGGCAAGCTCTGCATCAGTGCGGATGGCAATGTTTACCCCTGCATCTTCGCCCGCCACAATGTACTCGGAAATGTTCGTCAGCAGCCGCTTGCAACCATCATGACTGCGCTGGACAGCCGTCCCCCCGTCGTACCTTCGCCTGAACGCTGGCAGCGGTGTCAACAATCGTTAAGCTGTGGCGATTGCCAGATCATTTCCTACATCATCGGAGAAGATGGCCATGAATGAAATGACCGCTATCAAGGTTCCACAGCATCCAAAAAAGAAAGATGGCCTGATCGCTGAAGAGCTGGAAGGCATGGATGAAGTAATTTTTGTAGACACTGAGTCAGGCTCAAACTTTTCGCTGAACACCATGGCCTCAGCCATTCTGGAGCTTTGTGACGGCGAACATACGGCAGACGACATTGCTACGCTGGTCTGTGATACATTCAACGGTGATATGCAGCAAATCAGCAAGGATACGCGTGCCATACTGATGGAGTTTGCCGCCTACGGCCTGTTCGCCGAATAATATGGCATGGAAACACGCCTTTCGTGTCGGTCATGTCACTGTCGGCATTGTTTCAGAGCATCCCGGGTGCAGTGATATCATTCGAACACTGATTTGCCTCTATGCAGAGACAAATGCCTCACCTGATATTCCGTTTTTCATTCGCTGCAAGGGCGATACAATCGAGCTGGCCGTGGATGACACGGTACTGTGGTCAGGTACGGATGCAGGCGAAATCGTGGCGGGCTTTGAGGTGCATCTTTATACCCGCATCCTGCAGCATCTGTCGCCTGCCTATAGCTCAATCCATGCCTCAGCCATCAATATCGGCAACCAAGCCTGTATCTTTGCGGGCGAATCCAATGCCGGCAAAAGTAGCCTGTGTACAGCGGCTTTGCTGGATGGGGCGGACTATTTATCAGACGAATTCGCCTTACTGGATGAAAACGGCCTGATCGAGCCGTTCCCGCGTCCGTTGCAATGGGGAAAGGCCCGACATCCGGCCTTTCCCCACCATGCCATGCTTTCTGGTCATTTGTTTGCGAAAGCATATTTCCGCTTCCCCGATCATCAGGGAAAAACCGTCTGCAATCTGCTGTGGCTTCCAGCCAATGTTGAACATCAAGCGCTGCCATTGCGCTACCTATTGCTGCCGTGCTACCGGCGTAATGCACCACCTGCCGAATTAACGTCCATCCGCCGCGGCGAGGCATTGATGGCACTTCCCGAACATCTGCATCATCGCGATACGCCCGAAGCCATGTTAAAAACACTGAATCACCGCCTGCCAGAAGCCACCGAGTTTTTCCGCCTCGAATTTTCCGATGCGCATGCTGCTTACAAGGCGGTCAAGCAACACCTTTGTGCCTGACCCTGCCAATCTTCCAGACGCGTACAATGCTGCGCCAGAGCAGCGTCAGGCTGGCATGCAAATCACGCCCGTCCCATGCACCTAGACTCGCATCCAAGGCCCTGTCCCGATAACGGCGTAAGGCAGCGGTAATCATGCTGATCTTGCGCCATAGGCCATGACAGCGTGAGGCATCTGCATCCCAATCCGGATCATGATAACAGGTGCCAATTATGCGCGTATATTCGGCTCTTGATCGTTGCAGACAGGCCTCATCCAGTTGGGCATCTTCGGCGCACATCCTGTAATAGGCCTGCAGGAACCCTGCTCCGTCGGCCTCGGCCAGACATGTCCAGCCCGACAGGCGGGGGTTGATTTCCAGCAATTGCCATTCTCCGTTGGCATCCTGTTTGCATTCCACTTCGGCAAAGCCCTTCCAGCCAAGATGGCTCAACAGCTCGCATGCGCCTGCATACAGCTCCGGAATCCATTCGGCCTTCGCTGCGGTGGTCTCGCCAAATGGACCATGGTGTGTTTGTGCCACCCGCTGGCGACGACCGGTAAAGCCGCGTACCGGCCGCCCATTGTCATCAAACAGTACAATGGCTGAGGCCATACGTTCTGTTTCTCCTGCAATATAACTTTGGACGATTTCCATCTGCTCGCCATGACCTGCTTCAATCATCGGCTGCAGAAATTTTCTGAGCGCCCCTGCATCATCAAAGCGGACAAAACCATTCCTGCGGGTCTTGATGACAACCGGAAAGGCGCAACCGCACTTTTCGTCATACAGCTCCTGCATGCTGATGACTTCGCAATCGGGCATGCGGATGATCCCTTGCGGTTGCAATTCATGCGTCGTGATTGCCCGTCTGACCGTTTCTTGATCGGCTGAGAGAAAACGCATGCCAATATTGCGCAGCAAAGGCGCATATTCAGCCGTAAATTCCGCCATATCATCAACACATGGCAGCCATACGCCTTGCAGGCCTGATTTTTTCAGATTCATCGCATAGACGCCGTTGACCACCTCACCCAGGCACGGAAGTTCCACAGCTTTCTGGATATAGCGGCTTTTTTTCACCCATGGCTCCATCGGCCAACTGGTACCAATCACCGGAATGCCGGCACGCCCTGCTGCCTGTGCCAGAGCAAACATCTGCGAATCCTGCAAATCGTGAATGACCATCGGCATGCTCATGGTTTTGTGGGTAACCCCCTGACCAGAAACATACCCAACAGGGCCATAGCTGCACAGACGTAGAACGCGGCTGAATAACCCGAAGACTCGGCAATCACACCGCATCCCATGATACCCACAGCGCTGCCCAAACCAAAGCCGGATGCTGAATACCAGCCTTGCGCGGTGGCATGTCTGCCAGCCGGCGCCAGACGCTTGACCCATGTCACGGCGGAAAGATGAAAGGCTGCAAAGCTGGCTGCATGCAGAAGCTGCAGCAGGATAAGAGGCAACCAGTGCTCAAACAAACCAATGCCAAGCCAGCGCAATGAAGCCAGCAGTAAACTGCCGCCCAACACCCAGGCCGGTGCGGCCCGCTGCAACCGCCCACCCCACATCCACATCAGCACTATCTCGGCCAGCACACCTAGAACCCAGAAGGTGCCGATCTGCCAACCGAAATAACCAATCTCGACAAGATAAAGACTATAAAAACCGTAATAGGCGCCATGCGAGACCTGCATGACAAAACTGGCTGCCAAAAGTGCGAAGAACGGCGAGCTAAACCCGGTTTGCACGCCATCCGGAAGGGTTTCTGCGTCGCTATGATCAGGAAATCCGCGCGCCGCCATTGCGGTCACAAACATCAGGCCAGCCAGCCAGTACGGAAACTGCTCCATGGCGACACCAGCCAGCCAGACCCCTCCCGCCAGAGACGCCGCAACAAATCCAACCGACCCCCAGACGCGCAAGCGGCCGTAATCGGCAAGGGCGGCTTCGGATACCGATACCGACAGCCCATCGGTCAACGGCAAGATGGCCGCCCACAATACTCCAAATATGAATATAACCGTCGCCAGCAGGTACAGATCATGCACATAGGCCATGCCCACGGCAAAGGCAGCTGCCACAACCGATGCCAGAACGATAAAGCGTTGCGACTGCTTGCCGCTGCTTCGATCCAGCACATGACCTGCCCATGGTGGCGCGATGACTTTGGCTGCTGCCAGCAGGCCAGTCATAATACCAATGGCGCTGACATCCAGCCCCTGATCCGCCAGATAAACGGGAAAATAGGGAAGAATCAGCCCCATCGCGGCAAAATAGGCAGCGTAAAAAAGCCGGATGTGGTGCAATGAGACTGAGCTAACCATATGGCAAGCATAACGGGGTGGACGTGACTGTCACTGCCGCTTGCAGCACAAGCCCCTTCTGCACATATTAACGTATGCCAAGCCGCTTTCTTGCCCTGCTGATCTCATGCCCATTGATGCTTCTGACTGCCTGCGGCAATGGCCATGGCCTGAATATGGCACTCGGATGGAAGGCTGAAATCATCACGGAATGGGATGATTTCCTGCCAGATATGCTGGTCCTTTCGGATGACGGACGATTTCTGTTCGCCAGCTGTGAAACCAGAGCCAATATGCTTTCACCATCGCTGGCCCGTATTGATCTGACAACAGGCACAGCAGATATTTTGCTGTATGGCCTCGAACGTGCCGACGGACTGAAGCTGGATCAGGGCGGCAGCCTGTGGCTTGGCGAGGAAAGCAGCGATGGATTGATCTGGAAAGTCCCCGATCCTCACGCTTTTCCCGCCGGGCAGCGTATCGACCGTGTCCGCCTGACCCGAAGCAATAGCACTGTTACGCCTGTCCTTGAAGCCGGGCGGTTTGCACACGAAGGACTCTCGTTTTCAAGGAATGGCACTTATCTCTACCTTGCCGATGAGTGGATCGAAGGCTGCCTGTACCGGCTGAGTCTGCAAAGCTGGCAATTACAGGTGCTGCACAAATCCAGCGGGTGGCTTGATATCAACAGGACAGAAGAAGCGCGCCTATATGCTGAGAAAAGACATGGCCGTATCTTCAGGCGGCTGGAGGACATGGAAATGCTGCCGGATGGCCGCATTCTTCTAGCCGAAACAGGCGCCGGGGCTGAAGCCGGCCGCATTCTAGTGCTGGATGACCGGGGAGTTGCCCCTGCTATCTCAGTTTTTCTCGAGGATGCCCGCCTGCATCATCCGGACAATCTCGAATGGGACAGCAAACGAAACTGGCTGTGGATCACTGACGACGATGAGCCTTCTGCCTTGTGGGTCTGGAATGGCAAGGACCTGCAGCGCATCGCCATGCATGACCATGCCGAAATCACCGGTGTGGAAAGCGCTACCAACGGCGACATCTATATCAACCTACAACACCGCCGCTTCGGCTCCGACCTGACATTACGGCTGATACGGACGCACTGATGGAAGAGTGGCTGCAAATCGTTATCCGGCAGATCACGCTGTACAGTCTTCCAGTTGTGATATCCCTGTCGCTAATTGGCATGTTCGAAGCATGGCGCGCAATCCCCGAAGCATCATCCGACCATCCGTTTTTCGCCCTGGCCTGGCAAGGAAGCTGGATGCCACTGTTGGCATCCATCGCCTTTACACGCGCAGTCATCATCGCCTTGCCACGACCCATGAACCATCATCCGCGTGCAGCCGCCAGGCGTTGTCTGGGACATATTGTACTGTGCATTGCAGGCTGGCTGATGTATGCATGGGCGCTTGGCCATCAGCCTCCGGCAGGCCTGCCCCCTTTACACCACTGGTGGGCCAAGGTCTTCATGTTTTTTAATCTGTGCATGGCCTTGATGCACCTGTTGCCGCTGCCTGGCATGTGGCTGGGTGAAATGCTGTTGGCATCCAGATTTGGAGCACCATTCTCGATGTATATAACCAGCCGGCGCAGCGTCTGGTTATATGCCCTGCTGGCGGCATCCCCGTTGCTTGATATGTCGGTCGGAGCGATTGCGATCTTTCCGGTTTACGAAGCCATGGCAGATGCCGCCTTCCATCTGGCATCCTGAGATGGCGGCTCATTCACACTTGGTTCGCCAGTCCACCCGTGACGCCACGACATCGCCAATGACTACAATGGCCGGGGATTGTGCTGTCAAATTTCCATCCAGCACGTCGGCAAGCGTGCCTGATGTGATCTCTTCCTGCGGCCATGTGGCGGCATAAATCACCGCAACTGGCGTCATCGTATTCAGGCCGGCTTCCAGCAGTCGCTGGCTAATATCGGGCAGAGAACGAGCGCCCATATAAAAGACCAGCACAGGAAAGGCCGCAACCATGGCCTTCCAGTCGATACGGCTTTCTTTACTGGCTTCATGGCCTGTCAGAAAGGCCAGTGTGCTGTTTACCGAACGATCCGTCAGGGGAATCCCCGCCATGGCCGGGGCGGCCATGCCCGAAGTGATACCGGGAATCACACGAAAACGGATACCGGCTTTTGCCAGTGTTCTGATTTCTTCGCCGCCGCGGCCAAACACAAACGGGTCGCCCCCTTTGAGACGAACCACCCGTTTATCCTCGTTCGCCAGTTCGATCAGTGTATCACAAATGTCAGCCTGATCCGCTGATTCCCTGCCGCCACGCTTTCCGGCCGGAATCAACTCGGCACCAATCGCAGCCAGATTCAGCACCTCTTCGGACACCAGCGCGTCAAAAACGATGGCATCGCAATCACCAATCAGCTTGGCCGCCGCCAGCGTCAGTAAATCCGCAGCACCCGGCCCTGAACCGACCAGCGCCACCTCCCCGGGGCCCAACGAATCAGACAGCTTCATGCTGCCTCCTTGAACAGGGATGTAATTAATTCGGCAAAATCCGAACCTTTTGAGAGCGCCGGCAGGATTTCAACATCCTCCCCTCTCGCCATGGTTGCCATCTCGTCCATGCTTTTGCCATCGAAGAGCAGCATCGGCTGCAGGCGGATCGCGCCGACGCCATCCTCACGCCACAGCCGGATCACCGAGGCGATCGTCGGTTCGGCATGCAGGGCACCGTGCGCGACCAGCGTGCAGCGTTTGTTGCGCTCGTGCAATGCTGCATTTAGGGCCTCAAAACCGGCATAGCAGTAAAGACCAAACAGCGCGTTGACCCGCCGACCTTCTGCCGTCATCCGGTCGTAGGCAAGCTCGGCGATGCGATCCGCATGCGCGGCCAGTGACGGCAGCAGCATAGCCTGTGACTTTTCCGCCAGCTTTGGCGCATCCACCGCCCCGTGCTGTCCATAACCAAGGAACAGCGGCAGCACCCGTGTGCCTTTGGGTAGCCACTCATCAGACAAAAACGCCGCCTTTACCTCCTCACTCAGCCGTTGCGAAACACCCGCCGCCAAAGCCCGCACCTGCTCACCGTGGCGTTGATCCGAGGAACCATGCGCCAGCAGCACAAACATCAGAATTCGATTCCCTGCGTGGCCTTGATGCCCTGATCAAAGGCATGCTTGATCTTCTTCATTTCTGTCACGGTGTGCGCCATGGCGATCACTTCATCTGCAGCATTGCGGCCGGTCAGAATCACATGCATCCATTCGGGTCGCTCCTGACGCAAAAACTCGGCAATCTCCGCGCCGCTAATCCAGCCGTAGTCACAGCAATAATTGATCTCATCCCAGACAACCAGATCATAGGCTTGTGAACGCACCTTATCCTTGCATAGCGCCCATATTTCACGGCTGGTTTGCCTGTCCTGCTCTGGGTTTTTCGTATCCCAGGTAAAGCCTTCGCCAAGCGCATGCCACTCAATTTTCTCAAAGCGTTCGGCTGCTTTCTGTTCCCCTGTCTGCCATTTGCCCTTGATAAACTGGATAACGCACACTTTCATACCCCAGGCGGCTGCACGGAATACCATACCAAAGGCAGAGGACGATTTACCCTTGCCCTCCCCGGTATTCACCACAATCAATCCCTGCCGCTTGTCACGCTGTTTCAAGTGTTCTCCTGTAGTCGGGCACAATCAGTTGGCCCTCTTCCAGGCGCAGGATCGGCATATGAAACAATGCCTCAAGCCTGTCCGGAACCAGCATCGCCTCCGCATCGCCGTGAGCCACACGCCCATCGCCATAGATAAACACGACTATGTCCGCCGCACAAGCCGCCTGCTGCACATCATGCAGCACAGAAACGACGGCTTTGCCCATATCAGCCTGTTCACGCATCAGTGCAAGCCATGTGGACTGATGCCTGAGATCCAGGTGAGCCGTCGGTTCATCAAGCAGCAATACCGGACAGTCGCGCAACAGGACAGCCGCCAACTCGGCGCGCTGCCGCTCGCCGGTGGACAATTCACCCAACATGCGTGTCAGCAAATGGTCTATATCCAGTTCGGCCGCCACCTGTTGCAAGGCTTCACATTGGCCATCCTGCATGGCCAGCTCCAACCGCTGTTTCACGGTGAGGCCGAACTCTGTGGGTGGCAGCTCCCCCTGCCATGCCAGATGCCTGGCAATATGCCTGCGGGATAATTCCCTGATATTGCTCTCTCCCAATTCGATACGCCCCGACTGAACCGGAAGCATACCGGCCAGAGCCAGCAACAGGCTCGATTTTCCCGCGCCATTTGGCCCCAATACAGCAATCACCTTGCCGGCGTCTATATTCATACTCAGCGCTTCGGCAATTGCATGACTGCCACGTGCCAGATACAGATCGTGTAGCCTGAGCATACTCATCCCCGCTTCAGCAGCAGCCACAAAAATACAGGTACGCCAATCAGGGCGGTGATCACACCTACCGGCAGTTCAGCAGGGGCAATGACAGTTCTCGCACCGGTATCAGCCAGCATAAGCAGTATGCCGCCGCCAAGGGCCGAAGAAGGCAGAACCATGCGGTGCAGACTGCCGAATAGCAGGCGCATGATGTGCGGCACGATAAGACCAACAAAGCCAATCGTGCCCGCCGCAGCTACGGCTATTGAGGTCACCGCCGAGGCAAGAAAGAGCAACATCAGGCGAAGCCGCCGGATATCAATACCCAGTGCCACAGCATGGGCTTCACCCAAAAGTAACATGTCCAGTGATCGTGAAAGAGCCATACCGCAGGCCAGCGATGCTGTCCATATAGCCAACAGACCTGCTACCGGAATTTCCGATGCAGACAGATCTCCCATCATCCAACCAAATGCCATACCCAGTTGCTGCGCAGGCAGCAGGGCCAGCAGTAGTGCTACGCATGCGCCCCAGAAGGCGGCCAGCACAACGCCTGCCAGCAACAGGCGTGATGGGCCAAGATGTGAAAAAGCCATAATCAGAATGATGCCGATCCATGCACCGGCGAAGGCGCCAGCTGACATCGACCATGCCGATGCTGGCATCAGAGCAACGCTGCATATGGCTCCGACGGCGCTGCTTCCCGCCACACCGAGTACGTAAGGCTCAGCCAGTGGATTCCCCAACAGCACCTGAAACCATGCACCGGCCAAGGCCAGCAGGCCTCCGACAACAAAGGCAATCAGTATGCGGGGCATGCGTAATTCCCACAGAATCGTCTGTTCAAGTGCTGACTGGGGGCTGAAGGGGTTGATCCAGCCATCGCCGGAACCAAGGCTGATGATGCCGACAAGGGCAGCAAGCACCAGTAAAACCACTGCCAGAGTCCAGTGATTAAATGTCATTGGCCACCTTGCGAAGCCGGGCAGACAAAATCTCAATACCGTCAATCAACCGCGGGCCCGGCCGGCTGATCATATCCTGCGGTACCGGAACAACTTTCACACTGTCTCCGAAATATTGATGCCAGAACCGTCTGCGGACCGGGACATGCCCCGGCATATCGGGAACCAGAATCGCCACTGGGCGCGCCTTGATCACCGACTCTACACTGATGCGCGGGCTTTCGACGGCCACGTGGTCAAACACGTTTTTTGCCCCGGATGCGCGCAATACATCGGTGATAAAACTTCTGGCACCCGAGCTCACCAGCGGTTCGCTCCATGCCTCGTAAAATACCGGTATCGGCTCTGCGATCTGCTGATGAATCCGTTTCAGTCTCATTGTAAAATTATCTGCCAGCACCCGCGCCTGTCTGATATGGCCTGTCAGGTGCCCCAGATTCAGGATATCATGCACCACGTCCTGCACGGTCCGCGGATGACTTTGTATGACCTTGACACGAAAGGATTCCAGTTTCAGAAGGCCGGACATATGCCGGTCAAACACTACCGCCATCGTGGGTTCAAGACGGAGCGCGACCTCGATATTGACGCGTTTGAAATCCCCTACGCTCGGCAACTGCTGCACGGCTTCCGGATAGTCACAGGCATCAGCAACGCCAACCACATCTTTTCCTGCCCCGACGGCAAACAGAATTTCGCAGGCATGTGGCGATAACGCCAGAATGCGTTCTGCCGACTGCGCCAGCGGCGCAATCAACAGTAATATCGACAGAACGACAATTCTCACAGTTTTCTGAAACGCAGCCGAAAGTGGAACGATCTTTCGGCGGCGGGAAATGGCTGGGCGCGCTTGACCGTTTCCTTCGCCGCCCAATCAAGCAAATCATAACCTGAGCTGGCCAGCACCATGATTTCAGCGGCCATACCAAGCTGATCAAGCATGAATCCAACTTCAACCTCGCCTGCAATTCCCCGCCTGCGGGCGCTGGCAGGATAGAACTTGTGGGCTTCCAGATGCTGCCTGACCCGCTCGCCGGCTTCCCCCCTGACATCCCCGCTTTGTACAGAATCCGCCGACAAATGTTCTGCCACACCCATGCCGTTATTCAAACCAGGGTGATTTACCACTTCCGAGGCGGATACCGGAAGCGGTATTTCTGCTCTGGCAATTTTGGGAGCCTGGTTGATGGCCGTTCCGGTTTTTGACGGCTCCCGAAGTGACTTGTCTGGCTGTACCGATTCTGTTTCCAGACTGGCATCTGCATGAACATTGACGGCCAGCATTTCAACCTCGACCATCATTCGGCCTGCGGCAGCCTGGGGGACCTGAACCACATCCCAGAGGCACAACACGATCAGGCCGTGGATGACAACACTTGCTGCCAGCCACGGGCAGAAGCGAAAAATATCAGAACCTATAGCCGGCTCCGGCACGAACGCCAATTTCCGGTGAAGGGTAGAAATTGTCGGTTCCAGAGAATGATGAGAACACACCATAACTGCTGTATTTCTTATTTGTCAGATTGTCGATGCGGGCAAAAATTTCCATGTCTTTCCAACGATAGCTGGCCACCGCATCGAGCACCAGATAGGAAGGCAGCTGCGATCTCGCATTTGCCTGATCACTGATCAGGAACGACTGGCCGACATACGTCAGGTTCAGTGTCGTGGAAAAGCCATGTCCCCAATCAGCCAGCCAGGACGCGCCAACGCGATTTTTTGCCACGGCAGGGATTTCATTGCCGGAAAACACGCCACCATGGAATGTTGCTTTTGTGTAAGCGTAGTTAGCACTCAGGATGGCCCGGTCATGGGCCCGCCAGTGGCCGGACACGGCAATGACATCATGCCGCGTTGGGTCCGCATAATTCTCATTGGCGAATGCCAGCGGATTGAAAAATATTTCATGATCCAGATCGGCGCGGCTCAGCGATGCCTCCAGCCATACACGATTCCAGTCTTGGCGCAGACTGATGGCATAATGCTGGCCAGTTTGCGCCAGTAGCGATGTGTTGACCGCTCCGGTAAAGAAATCAAAGCGTTCATCCAGCAATGGGAAACGTACCGAACTGGCAGCATTCAGTCGCAGGCGGAGCTGTTCGGTAATGCCAAAGGAAATTCCGCTCTCCCATACAGTCTCGCGCTGCGAAACAGAGTTTGTTGCCGTCTGGGTAAATATATCCTCAACCTTCTCGGTACGGACCCCGCCACTGACATGCCAGCGATGATCGGCGCTTCCTGCCTCCACAAGGCCATAATAGCCATCCCGTTTGCGATCAAAAAATGTTGTCGGCAGCGGGAAGGCGCCGCCAAAGACAAAAGAGCCATCGCCACGGTCAATATCGGCCCCTGTAACCAGATGCCAGCGGACATCATTACCGGCCGCATAACTCAGCTTGGGTCGGAAAGACCGATTCTGCTGAACGAAATCGCTGTTGGATGAAAAAAACCCAAAAAACTCGGAATGCACATCCCGCCTGCGAAAACCACCAGCAAGATCAAGCGTCAGACCAGATATGCCACTCCATACCAGACCGCCATCAATAAAATCATCCGTTGACCGGCTGAAGTCCTGTGGATTTGCTGCCTGCCTACGATCGACGATAATTTGTGCCGCCGTCAGCGCACCCGGCAGACCCGCACGGTCCCGATGATGATTGCCGCTGATATTCAGGCTGATATTAGCAGGCAAATCGGCCTCGGCCCGTACACCGCCGTCGAAACGGTCGAAGAAACTGTTGTCGCGATACCCGTCTGTCGTGGTGCCCGAGAAATTCGTCTCAACGCGCACCTTGCCAGCATCCGCGCCGATACGTCCCGCACCCTCAAACGTACCGAAGCTGCCGCCTGACAGACTGATATTGCCGCCTGACTCCGGAATACGGGTAATGATGTTAATCACACCACCGACTGCGCCATCCCCATACAGCACCGAGCCACCACCATGAACAATTTCAATACGCTCAATCTGATCAACAGGAATCTGGCTCCAGTCCACACCGGAAAGATCGGGGCTGTTGACTCGCCTGCCATCAATCAGAACAATACTGTTTGCGGCTGCTGTCTCACCGTAACCGCCCAGATCAACACGTGATTTTGCACCCACGCCGGTAATGTCACTGACGACAATATTGGCCTGCCCCTTGAGTAGATCGACAACATTCCCGGCGTGGCTACCCTCAATGGTTTGCCTGTCGATGATGGTAACCGCCCGGGATGATGTGATCGATGGCGCCTGTGTACGTGTGGCTGTTACGTTAATGGTACCCAGATCTTCCTGAGCATGTGCAATCAGAGGCATGCCGAGCATGACCACAACTACGAATTTGATCTGTTTTGTCATTTATATTCCTTTTTGCGCCCGCCGCGCATTTCAATTGCGGGCTGGAACGCTTCAAGGAAAAAACTGGTTGTCAGAGAAGCCATTCACAGTAGTGGCCAGTCCACGACCAGCCTCCCGCCGAGGCCCAATCCCGTTTGGAATCCGTGGATTCCCTGTTTCGGGCCGGTCTCCTGGCTTGCCGTCATACTCTGCTGCTCATCCCTTCCCGGTTTTCCAGTGGTGTTGGAACAGCATTGTCAGGCTTACAGTAGCGGGGGCTGCGCCGGAATTGGTATTTTTTACCGCACCGGACTTCCCGTTTCACCCTGCTGCCGGAATAGCAGACAGAGCACCCAAAACGGGAAGCACTCTACTTTACATTAAAATAAAATCCAGCTTGAAAGGGTGTGCTTAGATGAGTTGCTTAAATGCTAAACGTGCTTTACAGACTGACCTGGCGATACACATCCAGCCATTTGGCCAGATTAACCGGCTCCTGGGTCAATAAGGTTGCCCGTACATGGCTATCGATCGCCTGACTTATAAGTGCATAGCTTTCTTTCTTTTTCTGATCATTTTTCCGGGCAAGCACGGTTAGGTTTTTACGCGCCATATCCATACCCTGATCGGCAGCTTTCTGGAACCATCGCCGGGCTTTGTTATGGTCGTGGCCGACACCACGGCCCAGAGCATACATATAACCCAGTGAGTTTTGAGCGGCGGCAAGGCCCTGTTCGGCAGCCTTCTGATACCACAGGGCCGCCATGCGATCATTTTGTTCCACACCTTCACCCTTGCGATACATGTTTCCCAGATTGAATTGTCCTTTGGCATCGCCATTGTTAGCGGCCTTGCGAAACCATGTAACGGCTTTTACAGGATCAAAAGCCACGCCTTTGCCTTCATGGTACATCGAACCCAGCATATTCTGGGCGGTTACATCACCACCTAAAGCTGCCTGCTCAAATAATGCGGCTGCCCTGGCCAAGTCTCTTGTGATACCCCTGCCATTGTAATGCAGCACCGCCATATTGAAGATGGCATCCATATCACCCTGTGCCGCCGCCTTTTCATACCAGTTAGCCGCTTCCTCCGCATTGCGGCCAACACCACGACCCAGATCGTAAAACAGGCCCAGCATCAGCTTGGCCCGGGCATTACCGTTTTTCTCTGCCTTGTAGAGCCATTTTGCAGATGCTTCATCATTGGGTGTAACCCCAACCCCTCGGGCATAAATCAGCCCCAGATTGAACTGTGCCTTGGCATTGTCTCCGGAAGCATGATCAAGCCAGTAAAACATTTGCCTCATATTTTTTACAATGCCCCGCCCCAGCGCATGCATGGCTGCAATATTATTCTGCGCATCCGACAATCCAGCTCTCGCTGCTTTCAAGAACCACTCCGATGCCTTTGTTTCATCTTTTGGAACACCCATGCCTTCAGCATGGAGAATACCCAGATTGCACTGTGCCCGTGCTATACCTGCATCGGCCGCCTTGCGTAACCAGAAAATTGCCTTTTGATAATTTTTTGCAACACCCCGCCCCAATGCATACATGGCACCAATCGCCGCCGCCGCCCGCATTTGCCCCTGCCTTGCGGCCTCCAGAAAGTGACGGGCAGCCTCTTCATCATGGCCGGCTTCTCCAGCTTCCAGCGCCAGATATTTTGCCAATTGGTAGCGCGCTTCTCTGTGGCCCGTCACGGCCGCCTTGCGTAGCCAGGACACATAGGCCGTTTTGTCCTTTTCAACGCCCAGCCCCTGCTTATACAGCAAGGCCAGACTATACTGCGCCTGATTGCCGCCTTCCTGTGCCTTGGCCTTCATTCGGCTAATCAGTTGCTGTAGATATGGCGCCGCTTCCCGGATCCCTTTTTGCGCGGCTTTTACTGCCCAGATCAGGGCCGTTTCATCACTTTGGGGACCCCCCCTGCCCTCGGCATACATCACCGCCACACGGTACTGAGCCATGCCATAGCCCTGCTCAGCCGCCTTAAGGTACCACCTAAGAGCCTCTGTATCGTTAACAGCCTCCACACCGCGGCCGGTTTCAAACTGACGTCCGAAATAATATTGCGCCGCGCTGTGTCCCTGCCGTGCTGCAAGGCGGAGCCAGCGAGCAGCCTGCCCGTCATCACGGTCCACGCCTTTGCCTTCAAGGTAAAGCATGCCGAATCTGAAGCGCCCTTCTGCTTCTCCCTGACGGGCCGACTGCGCAAACCACTTGGCCGCATCCTCAAAACGATTGTCCTCGTAAGCTGATTGCCCCAGCGCCAGCAAATCGGCGTCTGTAGCACTATAGTCGGAACCGGACACAACAAAATAGACGATGCCTCCGCCCAGCAGCACGAAGGCAACCACGCCTATAAGCACTTTCATCATCTGCATGTCCTTCCTCCGCTCATCCGCTCATCCGCTGTACAGCAGATCTACGCCCCAGTATAGCAGAATAGCCGCCTGTGCAAGAAACAGCGGAGGAGCCGTCGCATGTCCCTAAAGTCCCAGTTCGTTCCACATGACGTCAACGCGCTGTTTGATCTCCGCAGACATGTGGACAGGACGACCCCATTCCCGGCTGCTTTCGCCCGGCCACTTGTTTGTTGCATCAATGCCAACCTTGGAACCAAGTCCGGCAACAGGTGAAGCAAAATCGAGATAATCAATCGGCGTATTTTCAGCAAATGTGAAATCACGCGCCGGGTCGCAGCGCGTGGACACCGCCCAGATGACCTCGGGCCATACGCGGCAATCGATATCCTCATCCACAACAATGATGAACTTCGTGTACATGAACTGACGCAAATAGGACCATATGCCAAACATCACTCGTTTGGCATGGCCTGCATAGCCCTTCTTAATCGAAACGACCGCCACCCGGTACGGGCACCCCTCCATCGGCAGATAGAAATCCACAATCTCGGGAAACTGCTTTTGCAGAATCGGCACAAACACCTCATTCAGGGCAAGCCCCAGTACGGCAGGCTCATCCGGTGGCTTACCGGTGTATGTCGTATGGTAAATGGCATCGCTGCGCATGCTCATCGTTTCCACGGTGAATACCGGAAAGCGCTCTACCTCGTTGTAATAGCCGGTATGATCTCCAAACGGACCTTCCTCGGCATATTCATCGAGAGAAACATGGCCTTCCAGTACGATCTCGGCTGAGGCCGGAACCTGCAACGGCACTGAAACCGCGTCGGTTAACACGGTTTTCTCGCCTCGCAAAAGACCTGCAAACTGATATTCGGACAGCGTATCGGGTATGGGTGTCACTGCCGCCAGTATGGTGGCGGGATCAACACCTATGACGACGGCACACGGAAATGACTCGGCTCCTGCCTGCTTTGCTTCCCGGTGATCCTGTGCGCCACCGCGATGTTTCAGCCAGCGCATAATCAGCTTGTTCCTGCCGATGACCTGCTGACGATAAATACCAAGGTTCTGCCGCTCCTTATTCGGCCCCCTGGTCACCACCAGACCCCAGGTAACAAGCGGCGCTGCATCCTCAGGCCAGCAGTGCTGGACAGGCAACTTCGCCAGATCCACTTCATCGCCTTGAAGAATGACTTCCTTCCATGGCGCTTTTTTGACCTGTTTCGGCGCCATATGCAGCACCTTTTTCAATACCGGCCATTTGTCCCAGACATCTTTCAGCCCCTTGGGTGGCTCCGGCTCCTTCAGATAGGCCAGCAGCTCGCCAACCTCGCGCAACTCCTCCACCGATTCCCGGCCCATACCCAGCGCAATGCGCTCAGCTGTACCAAACAGGTTCGCCAGCACCGGTCTATCGCTGCCTTTGATCTGCTCAAACAACAATGCCGGGCCACCTTGTTGCAGTACACGATCGGCAATTTCGGTTATTTCAAGTCTAGAACTTACAGGAATGGAAATGCGCGCCAATAGCCCGCGGCGCTCGAGATCAGCAATGAAGTCATGCAGATCAGAATAACTCATGCCGCCGGTTCGTCATCCTCGATTTCAAAAACCGTATCCAGCTTGGAAAGGATAAATACATCGCGCACGGTATCAGTGAGACCGGAGAGTACAAACTTCCCTCCCGTTTCACGGCTCCACTGCAGGCCTTCAATCAGCGTTGCAATCCCGGACGAATCCATGAAATGGACGCCATCAAGGGCAACATGAATCGTTTTCTGCTGTTCTGTCAGCAGCGGCTTCAGCCGTTTGCGAAGCTCTGTAGAGGTATGAATATTGACTTCGCCATTGATACGCAGCAGCACCTCATTTTCTGACTGCCGCTCTTCCGACACATCAATTGTTATGCCCATGTTTATCTCCCCCGTTGATATATGAGACCAGAAGCCAGCGGTTTCCATCCGGTAGCGCTTCATGATGCACCTCGTCCATCACCGCACGGATCAGATGCAGCCCGAGTCCACCCGGTGTCACATCATCCATGCATCTGCCTTGTAAGGTGTCCGCATTTTCAATGCCGGGGGCAAAGTCACGGAACGCAAAGCGAAGCTGCCTGCTGCCATCTTCATTATGGTGAATACTCGCTTCCATCTCCACTGTTCCCGGTTTGCCGCCGTAGCCGTGTCGGGCGATATTGGCAAACAGCTCATCCACCGCCAACACCATGCGGCTGCTTTCAATTTCATTCAGGCCAGCCCGCGCGCCCACGACTTCAACCATCGACTTCAGCACATGAATACAGTCATTGCAGCAATTCAGCTTGCAGCTGAGCCTGTCTGCATGACTGTCATCAATGTGATTCGCTGCCGCTTTATCTGTGTGCATATGATCCGGTCACGGCGTACTTGTTTCAGGAGCAGACAGGGGCGCCACTTCAGGCCTGATTTCTGCAGGAAGCTTATCAAGCCGCTGCCGCCAGTACTCTGCCTGATCATCTTCTCCGGCATCCTCTGCCAGTGAAACCAAGGCTTCCAGACTCACACGCTGCCCCTTTCTGTCTTTCAGCGCGCGATAGATGGACAACGACCTTTCCAGACTGTCCTGCCTTTCCGACACGCCGATGTCTAGCCTCGAACGCAACAGCAATGTATGGGCCGCCAGCCTAGGGGCTCCCACCTGACGGCACAGGCGAAGCACATGTTCTGTTTCCTTCCGGGCCGCCTCATCGTCTGCAGATGCATGCGCCAGCATGGCCAGACCCATATGCGCTTCAGCCCGATAGGTCAGACCAATCCGTGTCTTTTTATCACTTTGGTTTGCGGCCCGTTCATATTCCTCGCGCGCAACATCCATACGGGCCTGGTACTGGGCCAGGCGGGCGGCGCTTAAGTGCACATCAACAGACCATTTCTTTTCCAGAGGCGGCGGTGTCCAAGCCTGCTGTCCTGCACGGGCCCTGGACATGGCGAGCCCCAGTTTTGCCCGCATATGCGTCAATTCGTGCTCATGCCGCTCGGCAACGGTCATGGATTGCAGAAATGCCTCTTCCGCCTTCTGTCTGTCACCCATAGCTGAACGTGCGATTGCCAGGTTGTACCAGGATTGTGCGGTCAGGGCGGTATCATCAGCCAGCTGGGAAGCCAATAGAGCCCGCTGAAATGTCTTTTCTGCTGATGACCAGCGTTCTCGCTGCATCATAGCCACGCCGCTGCTGTTTAATGTCTGAACCCTGTCGACATAGGGGTTTTCAACCTCCGGCTGCTGTTTCCCACCGCCACAGCCATACAACAGTAAAAGCAACAGCAAAATTGCATATCTCATGGCCGCAAATCCAGTGCGGGTGGCGCCACTGTTTCATTTTCATCTGTTTCTATATCAGCATTATCGCCAAACAGCCATGAGCCGCGAAGCCCTTTCAACAGGCCACGCATCTCCTCGATCACGCTTCTCGATTCCCTCGCCAATCCCGGCAATTCAGGCGTCAACTCAGATAAATCTGCAGCCACGATGTCCAGCGATCGCGTTAGCTGGTCCACGTGGCCCAGTAGCATATTGATACGCGTGAAAGTCTCCGGCCCCTCTGCTCCCAGGCCTTTTGCCAGCGGCTGCAAATCATCCAGAATGTTGGTTGTCAACTTCAGGGAATCTGACAGGCGTTCTACGACATGATGCTTGTCAATTTGCTCGGCAGTGGATTGCAAATGCAGCATGACCCTGGAAAAGCGTTCCAGGGCCTGCTGAATATCGGCACCCTTCACTTCTGAACTCAAGGCATTCAGTCTTGCGAAAGCCAGGCGAAGATCGCCATCCGGCTTATTCATCCATGTAGATAATTCTGCCAATTCGCGCAACAGCGTGTTGGCATTGGAGACTGCCGGCTTGATATCCAGCAACAGCTGTTCGATGCTCGCTTCTGTTTCGTAGGCAATCGTATCCCCGTCATTGACCACAGATCTTTCTGCATCCCCGGCAGATATCTCCAGCGCCTGCTCGCCGATCCATCCCTCCTTGATCAGCCGCACCTTGGCACCGTAATGCACCATATGGCGGTACCGGTCCAGCAGCTGCATATCGATGCGGACTTTGCCCTCGTCAAGCAATTCCATACGATAGACACGGCCGATGACAAAACCCTGGAACCTCACCGGTTGCCCCTCATAAAAAGAAGTGGCTGACGGCGGCGATGTATACAGATGAAACTTCTTGGCAAACACATCGGTGCGCACACTGATCACCAGTAGCAACAGAATGATGGTTCCTATGCCAATCATGACGAACCAGCCCACCTGGCGGCTCATGCCGGAAACAAAGTCCCGCTGCACTTACATATCCCTCCCCGATCTCATGCCTTCCCCGGTATATCCAGTGACAGCGTGCGTGAAAACTCGACGCCTGATCCTTCGTGTTCTGTCGCTGTTAAATATAATATCCCTGAACCCAGGACATTCAATGCCTCAACAGCCAGCGCACGAAAATGCGTCAGCCGGTCGGGTGGCATGCCGACGTGCACTTCCTGAGCAATGATGATGTCGGGGCGCCGCAACAGACAGCGGCCCAGACTTACCAGCGCATGGGTATAAGCGGAACGCTCTCCTGCCTGCTCGTTCAGTGAGGATGCCAACCCTATAAACTCTGCCACCTCATTCACCTCATCTTCGGCTTTTTGCAGCCTCTCATCCTCACCCCGGTAAAGAAAGGGCAGTAAAAGATTCTCGCGTAGGCTCAGATTGGCCAACAACCCACGATGCCGGATCATACTCCCCACTTCTTCAATGAACTCCGGCGTCCCGGCCTGGATACTGGCCGTATCCGTCTCCAGCCACATTTGCCATGCTTCTTCGCCCGGTCTGGGTTCGAAAAATAAATGCCGCATAAAATCATACTGACACCGCCCGTCAATGACCAGACGTACATATTCGCCAAAAGCCACTTTTCCTGACTGTATGATGCCATTCCCTAACTGCAGCTGACGCCAGCGCAGCGTGCCACTCATGGCCTGCACCTCACAACAGGCCGCCCAGAAGCACAAACAGCACATCAAGCAGAATCACGGTCATCAGCGAGCCCAGCACACCAAACGTGGCGCGCACTGGAATCTGATTCGGATCCCGCCCGACCCGGCATCCCTGATCCAGCAACATGACGCAACAGAGCAGCGGATACAACATGCCCTTGCCAATCATCATCAGCACTTCTCCGATGCTGGTACCGCGGCGGACTTCGACAAGAAAATCTATTAAGTTCAACTGATGGGTCCAGGCAGAAATAAGCCCTCCGACCCAGATGGAAATGGCGACAAACATGAAGGTCAGAATCAGGCCGCATACTGCAAATGCCATGACGCGCGGCCAGAACAGGTATTCCTTGATATTGATGCCAAGGCTACGCAACGTCATGTCCTCACCGCGAATATGCATATGGGCGACTTCTGTCACCACAGCCACGCCGGAGCGGGCCAGCAGAAAAATCGTGACAAACAGCGGCGCAATCTCCTGCACCAGCACGTTGCTGATCAGGCTGCCAATCAGCGACATATCCTGAATGCTCTTGGCAAAGATAACTATGTTGTAGACGGCAAGCACGCCTGCCCCGAGCGAAATCAGCACCACCCAGGGCACACTTTGCACGCCGGTGAAATAAATCTGCCGTACCATCACGTATTTTACAGCCACATGCGAAAGCCACTGCAGCCGCAGCCCGATACCAAGCACCGATATCGTCAGACCATAAAACCGACGTATGCTATCGAACAGGCGCAGACTTGCTTCGCCGATGCGATCCGCCCGCCAGTGCCAGCCCTCCAAACGATACTGCCATCCCTGCATACCGTCTTTATAGGCTCGTACGGGAGAAAATCAAGCCATCTATTGCTGCGGAAAACCACAGACCCCAAATACCTGCGAGCACCGGCTTGCACCCATCATTGCGCTTGGGTAGCGTCCCGCATCCGCCGAAAAAGCACGAAATAGCAACTCATCTGGGGGCATTATGCTTGAAACCATGCGCAATCAGGCCCAATCATGGATCGCCAAACTTATCCTTGGTGGTATTGCGCTGTCATTCGCATTGTGGGGCATTGGCGACTACTTCATGGGTGGCAGTCTGGTAACTGTTGCCGAAGTCGATGGCAAGCCGGTCAGCGAAGCTGAATTCTACCAAGCCTACGAACGCCAACTGAACACCTACCGGGCCATGCTTGGCAAGCAGTTTTCAAAGAGCACCATTGACGCCATGGGCATCAAGCAGGATACCATACAAACCATCATCAACCGCCGTCTGATGCTGGATGAGGCCACGCATTTGGGATTGACAGCACCGGAAACAACCGTTCTGGCGCGCGTCCGTTCCAACCCGGCATTCCAGTCCGCTGGCAGCTTCGATGCCCAGCGTTACCGCATCCTGACGCGTAACATGGGCTTCCGCACCCCTGCAGATTACGAAACCGATCTGCGGCTTAATCTGATGGTTGATGCCTTGCAGCAATCCATCATAAGCTCTGCAAACGTCAATGAACAGGAAATCCGTGACCGCTTTGCTGTGGAGTATGAGCAGCGGGAGATTGCCGCCATTATTATTGATCCCGATAGCCTGAGGGCAAAGGCAAACGTATCAGATGAACAGGCTCGGGCCTACTATGAGGCGCACAAGGAAAATTATCGCTCGCCGCTCAGGCTTAAGCTGACAGCGGTGGATATTTCTCCCGCGGCACTGGCTGTAGATATCGCCGTTGATGACGAAGAAGTGCGCGCAGCCTATGAATCCAGAAAAGAGGAATTTTTCAAGCCGGAGGAGCGACAGGCTCGTCACATCCTGATACGCGTCAATGACAGTGCAACGGATGCGATGCGTACCGAGGCGCGTAACAAGATCGAGTCCGCACAGGCCCGTATCAAAGCCGGGGAAGGTTTCGCAGCGGTGGCCCGGGATGTCTCCGAGGATGTCACAGCCGACAAAGGCGGAGACCTGGGCTTTTTTGTACGTGGCGTCATGGTGCCGGCTTTTGATGAAGTTGCCTTTTCAATGCAAAAAGGCGATATCAGTGATATTATTGAAACCCAGTTCGGATACCACCTGATCCAGCTTGTAGACATCAGGGCAGCCTCCGAAACGCCGTTTGAAGAAGTGCGCGAAACGCTTGCGGCTGAAATCAAATCAGCGCGCGCGGCGGAAGAAGCCTACAGGCTGTCCCAGGATCTGGATGATGCATTGGGTATGGAAGATTCACTGAAGGCGGCTGCCGAAAGCCTGAACCTGACCGTACACGAAATCGGCCCCATCAGTCAGGATGAAGCGCTTGCAAACAAGCTGTTGTCATCCGATCCGGCTTTGCGAGCGCAGACGTTTGCTATCCAGCCTGGCCAGGCCATCGAAATTACAGAACTTGATAACGGCCATTTTGCTGCTATCGAGGTGCTGGAGCGAATCGAGCCGGATGTACTACCCTATGCCAAGGTCGCCGCTGCGGTGCATGAAGACGCACGGCATGCCGAAGCCATACGGCTGGCACGCGATCTGGCCGGCAAGATACTGGCCGAGACAGCCGGCAAAACACTGGATGCGCTGGTCCAGGCTTATGGACAGCCAAAATACATTTCCAAACCTGTGCGCAAGAGCGGCATTGGTGATGATGCCAGCTGGCTGACCTCATCTGTTCTGGATGCGGCCTTCCGGACCGCAAAAGGGCAATGGGTATCAAACATCCTGGAAGTGCCGCAAGGCCTGGCCATTGTGCGGGTACAGAGCGTGATTGCTCCATCCGAGGAAGAATACATCAGGCAGCGAAATGAACTCGCCGGGGAAGTCGAAAAGGCCAAGGGTGCCGTACGCTTTGCGCGCTGGATGGCATCCGTTCGCAACCGGCATGAAATCACCATTGACCAGACGGTGCTTGAGCGCTTTTAGCCGGATTTGACTATGCAATCTCTGATTACTGCCCATGTTCATTTGCTGGCATAAAAATACCGAGCGGAAACCGCTCGGTATGTATTGCTGTGTGGAATCTGGTGGAGCCAGGCGGGATCGAACCGCCGACCTCTACAATGCCATTGTAGCGCTCTCCCAGCTGAGCTATGGCCCCGGTTTTGCTCACTCAAATCATGAGGCCGCGCATTGAGCCACAGCCAGATAGCGATGTCAATATGAGTGGCACATACCAACTGTTCCGCCGCACGTTGTCAGCTGATTGCCTGACACCGCCGGCCGTATTTTCACGACTTGTGAACCGTGGCGACTGTTTCCTGCTTGAATCGGCCGAGGGCAGCGAACGCTGGGGACGCTACAGCATTCTTGCCATCAGTCCGGCCTGTCGTGCCACGGCGCAGGGGGATAAAACCCTGCTGCATCACCGTGATGGCGAATGTGAAACCTTCGATGGCGACATCCTCGCCTGGCTGCGCAAAAACGTGCTGTCACAGCCTTATCTGGCCGTTGATGATCTGCCGTTTGCCGGCGGTGCAGTGGGCTATTTCGGTTATCAGCTGGTCTCCCGCTTTGAAGACATTCCGGATGATTTGACCGATCCCGTTGATACGCCTGAATCGGCCTTTCTGCTTGTGGACCGCTTTATCGTCTTTGACAGCCTGCTCGGCACGCTCACCTGCTGCGTCCGCCTGCCGGCGGGTGAAGATGAAGAAGCGCAAGCCGTGCTTGATCGCATGCAGGCCAGCCTCGAGGAAGGAGAGCCGGCGGGCGTGATGAAGCTGGATGCGGACACATCACAGGTCCCGTCGCCGGAAGCCCAAACGGCGCAGGGCGATTATGAAGCCGCTGTCGCGAAAGCCATCGAATACATCCATGCCGGAGATATCTTTCAGGTTGTACTCTCCCAGCGCTTCTCCAGGCCGCTTTCCTGCGCGCCGTTTGACGTGTATCGCGCCGTGCGCCATATCAACCCGTCGCCCTACCTGTTTTACCTGCATATTGGCGATACGATTCTGGTCGGTTCATCGCCGGAAATCCTCGTACGCCGTGAAGAGAACAGGGCTGTGGTCCGCCCCATTGCCGGCACCCGCCCGCGTGGAAAAACGGAGACGGAAGACGCAGCACTTGAGTCCGATTTATTGCAGGATACGAAAGAACTTGCTGAACATGTCATGCTGGTGGATCTTGGCCGCAACGACCTGGGGCGCGTCTGCAAATACGGGACTGTTACACTGACCGAGTCCATGACCATCGAGCGCTATTCACATGTCATGCATATCGTCTCGCAGGTCGAGGGAGAGCTGCGCGATGATGTTGATGTCCTTGACCTCTTGGCAGCCACCTTCCCCGCTGGCACGGTATCCGGCGCACCGAAAGTGCGGGCCATGCAGATTATCCACGAGCTTGAGCCCGTCGCACGCGGCCCTTATGCCGGTACCGTCGGCTATATCGGATTCGGTGGCCAGCGCATGGATACGGCGATCGCCATCCGTACAGCGGTCATTCACGGTGGGCAGGTCCATATCCAGGCCGGTGCCGGTATTGTCGCCGATTCGGTTCCGGCCAAGGAACATGCCGAATGCGTCAACAAGGCCACCGCTATGTTCCGTGCTGTTGCACTCGCCGAGGCGCAGCAGGAGACGTCATGATCCTCGTTATCGACAACTACGATTCCTTTACCTTCAATCTCGTACAGTATCTCGGCGAGCTTGGCGAAGAACCCAAGGTCTTCCGCAATGATAAAATTGATCCCGATGGCATTGCCGCACTGAATCCTGACCGTATCCTGATTTCGCCGGGTCCATGCACGCCGCATGAAGCAGGCATTTCGATGGATGTGATCCGGCGTTTTTCCGGCCAGATCCCGATTCTGGGCGTCTGCCTTGGCCATCAAGCCATTGCCGAAGTGTTCGGCGGCAAGGTCGTGCGGGCAGACAGGCTGATGCACGGCAAGACAAGCCTGATTGAGCACCATGGAGAACACGATTCCAGCAGCATGTTCTCAGGCATACCGTCGCCGTTTACGGCCACACGCTACCACTCACTGATCGTGCCCGAGCCACTGCCGGATTGCCTGCTGCGTACAGCCTGGACAGCGGAGGGAGAACTGATGGCGCTCAATCATCGTGAACATCCGACTTTCGGCGTGCAGTTTCATCCCGAATCCATCCTCACCGAGCACGGACACCGGTTGCTCAGGAATTTCCTGGAGGTGCAGGCATGAGCGATACGATTCAACAGGCCATTCGCCAGATTCAGACCGGTGATGAAATCAGCGGCGAGCAGAGTGAGGTGGTCTTCACCGCCATCATGAGCGGCGAAGCAACGCCGGCCCAGATTGGCGCGCTTCTGCTGGGACTTTCCATTCGGGGCGAAACGGCGGAGATCATTGCCGGGGCGGCAAAGGCCATGCGGGCCGCTGCCACGCATATCAACCCCAAAGCGAAAGATTTACTCGATACCTGCGGCACCGGCGGTGATGGAGCCAGCACCTTCAACATTTCCACGGCCGTTGCCATTGTGACTGCCGCCTGCGGCCAACCAGTCGCCAAACATGGCAACCGTGCTATCTCGTCAAAATCCGGCAGTGCTGATGTCCTGGAAGCTTTGGGTGTCAGGCTCGATATTCCGCCTGAGCGGGTTGCCGATTGCATTGATGAGGTGGGCATCGGCTTTCTGTTTGCGCCGGGACATCATCCGGCCATGAAGCACGCCGCACCTGTCCGCCGCGAACTGGGCGTGCGCAGCATTTTCAATCTGCTGGGGCCGCTGACAAACCCTGCCGGCGCTGCTTATCAGGTACTTGGCGTCTATGCCAAAGACCGCCTTGAACTGGTTGCCGGCGCTTTGCAACAGCTTGGCATCCAGCGAGCGCTCGTGGTGCATGGACGTGATGGCCTGGATGAAATTACCACGACGGGCATTACTGATGCGATCCGGGTCGAGCAGGGAAAATCTCTGCAGAGTTTCGAGATTGATCCGGCGGCCTTTGGCATGCCGTATGCCACGCCGGAAGCGCTCAAGGGCGGTGATGCCAAAGACAACGCATCCATTCTCAGGCATATTCTTGCCGGCCAGAAAGGTGCGGGCCGGGATATCGTGCTGCTCAATGCCGCTGCCGCGTTGTGGGTCTGTGGCCGGGTTGATGGTATCCCAGAAGGTCTGGAAATGGCCGCCGATGCCATTGATTCAGGTAAGGCAGCAACTACGCTGGATGCATTGATCCGCTTTACACAACAGCAATGAGCTCGATTCTGAATGACATTGCGGCCTACAAGAGAGACTGGCTCGCGGCATGCAAACAGCACATATCTGAAGACACACTGACGGAGCGGGCGCGGAACTACATGCCGCTGGATTTTGCCGGGGCCTTAAGCAAGCGTATCGCCAACAGACAGAATGCCGTCATTGCCGAGATCAAAAAGGCATCGCCATCGAAAGGTGTGATCCGGGCTGATTTCGATCCGGTGGCCATCGCCAAATCCTACGAACAGGGTGGCGCCACATGCCTGTCGGTACTGACCGACGAAAAATATTTTCAGGGCTCGAACCAGTATCTTGAGGCGATTCGTGCAGCGGTTTCACTTCCGATCCTGCGCAAGGATTTCATGCTTGATCCGTATCAGGTGATCGAAGCGCGCAGCCTGGGCGCCGATGCGATTCTCGTCATTATGGCCATGGTGGATGATGCGCTGGCGGCCGAATTATGTGCTGTGGCACGCGAGCAGGGACTGGGCGTGCTGCCGGAGGTGCACAACAGTTCCGAGCTGGAGCGGGCGCTGGTTCTTGATACAACACTGATCGGTATCAATAACCGCAATCTGCACACGTTTGAGACGAGCCTGCAGACGACGATGGATATGTTGCCGGATATCCCGAAGGGCCGCACAGTGATTACCGAGTCCGGCATTTTTACCACCGATGACATTCAGGCCATGAATAGTGTCGGCGTCTACGGCTTCCTGATCGGTGAGTCCCTGATGCGTGCAGCCGATCCGGGCGCTGCGCTGCGGGAGTTACTGAGCTAAGCTCTCTTCCCCGATGACTGCAGCGCCGGGCGCAGGAACCGGCTCATGGCGGGCAAGCTGTTCCCCGGTGGCAACAAACAGTTCCTCGGCTACGTTGCGTTTGACCTGCCGGTTTACCCAGTGGCGGTTGATATAGACCTGACCCAGCGTGCGGACCTGCAACTGCGTCTTATCACCGTCTTCCGTCTTCAGACGCAGTACGCGCACCACAAAGCGGTGCCGGGATGCCAGCACGTTCTCGCCGCCAAACATATTGCTTAATCCGGAAGCAAACACGTTTTTCGTATTGGCATCGTGGCGGACCCATTCGGTCGTGACCGTGCCGCTCGGTGAATCCACGCTCTGCACCGGCAGGTTCAGCGCCGTCATCGCATCGACAACAGCGGAGAAAACCACATCGGCAGGCTGATCATAGGCACGCGCATCCAGCGATACGGCCTGACCGGCCACCGAGGGCTTCTGAACAGAAGCGCCTCCGGCCTGCGGCTGGCTGGCGATATTCTCCGGCATCGGCACAGCCACCTCGCCTCTGAGTTCGGGCGGCACATCCAGCGGTGCGCGCCGTGCTGCGCCTGAAGAACCAGCGCCGGATTGTGTATAGGCGGGCTGTTTTTCGGCGTCGTCATGCGTCATAATCAATGGTGGCATATCAGCACAGGCGGATAATATGCATGCGGCCATGGCAGCCAGGATCAGATGGAACAGGATATTATACTGACGTTTTCTCATAGGGGCCGCATTCAATCGGGGATAACCCCACAGGTCAATAGCCAGATAGCGGAGCCCGGACAACTCAGTGAGCAGGCAAAAAAAGAGGGAGGCGTGAGCCTCCCTCTTCTGTTGTAAAGAATCCCGAAGGAATCTTAGTACACGTACTCCAGTACCAGCGTTGTGCTGTTTGCACTTGCAACAGCAGGTAGGCCGGCAGGCACGCCGAACTTCGTCGAGTTGTACTCGAGGTCGAGCTCAACGTTCTGCGCAACCGAATACCATGCGCCAGCTACGAGCGTCTTGGCGGTTGAGGAAACAGCGACAGGGCCGCCACTGACTTCAACCTTGCTGTAGTCGTAGCCGAAACGGACGCCGAAGTGACCGAAGGCAACGGTAACAAGCGGATAGTAGCCGGTGTTGTCAACCTTAGCCAAAGGTGTAGAGAGGAACGGATCCTCACCCTTGAACTGGGCCAGCAGATAGAAGCCGAGAGAGGCATCGCCGATATCGCCCTGCACCTGCAAGTCAACACCGATGTTCTGGCCAGCGCCGCCACCGGTCGGGTCAAGAGCACCCAGCGCAACAGCGTTCGGCGCCTTCAGGTTGATGTCGGCATAGTACACACCGCCAACAACATCAAATCCGCCGAACTCAACCGTGGCTGCAATGCGTGCATACAGAGACAGATCAAGCGCAGCTGCGTTGGTTGCCGAAGTCGTATTACCGGACAGCGCGCCCAGGTTCGGGATGATGCCGCCGATAGCGATATAGGCCATGTCGTTCAGGTAGGCATACACACCGATACCACTGACACCATCGCTCAGGATGTGAGCGGCGTCAGAGAAGGCAGCACGGTGCTGCCAGCCGCGGATGTTACGGCCGGTGGTGTTGGACGGATCGTTGAACAGGTAAGGAGCGCCAAGGCCGTCGGTCGAACCGCCAGCGATGGCAATAGAACCCATGTCGGTGTCAAATACATAGGCGAGCTTGTAGGACAGCGGACCACCGCCAGCCCACTCGGTCAGACCACCGACGTGCTCGCCGTAACGGCCACCGATCAGGATGGCAGTCTCGTCCGGCCACTGGATAGCAGTGTTCTTGCCGGTGCCGAATGCGCCGCCAGTCAGAGCAGCATCACCGTTCTGGTCCTTGATACGGGCCTTGAACAGCAGTGCAGCATTGAACACGGCCGGCAGGGACAGGTGATCGTCTTCGATCAGAGCCTGCTCACCCATGTCACGGAAAGCGTTCATACGGAAATTACGGCCAAATGCGGTCAAACGCGGGATGGCCTGGAAATGGCAGCTATAGCAAGCTGCGCCAGTCTGGCGTGCAAACGCCGGTACAGCCTCAGCAGTGGTCGGTGCAACCGCAACAGCGGAAACAGCAACAACAGCGAAGGCAGCAGCAGAAAGAAGAAGTTTCTTCATGTTGGAATATCCTCCGAATAAAATTGACTCGTATTCATAAAGAATGAATCGAGCCTTGTTAAATGTGTCTCCCCTGTCAGTTGCCGTCCTTCTCTTCGACCTGCCGCCGGCCTTGTTAAATCACCAGTCGGCTGAGAATACATGACGGTTCCCTTCCGGGAGGACTGACGAACAATGCGTGAGAGCCGTCACAGGGTCAAGATGACACACACTGAATGTGTCGTTTTGACACATGATGGAATGTTTTACGTCCGGGCAGCTATATGACTATGTCTTACAGGCGCAAGACTTGGAGTTAAATTCGATTATCGTGGACCTTGCAGGATCAGACAAGCCCACCCAGCGCCGCCTTGCAAGCATCCATCAGCGGATCCGGGAAAATGCCAATGGCTACAATCACAATGGCAGTCACTACCACTGTTGCCTGCATCAGTCGATTATCGGCAAAATTGAAGGCCACGCGCTCTTCATCAAAGTAAATGTATTTGACCACGCGGATGTAATAGAACG
>JBHHXG010000002.1:0-47876 GCA_046756985.1 Mariprofundaceae bacterium
GAGAATCCTCCCCACAGGGCGGTGCCGATTCCCATTATAATATCTCTTTAAGCCACTCAGGGAACTCATTCTCTTTGTCTTTGATGTTCCCGTAGAAAGCACGTTTCACAATGCCTGACTTATCGATAAAATAGGTCGTTGGTGGGGAGCCTATGCCATAGTCTCTGGCCATGCGGGCGCCGTCATCGAAGCCAGCGGCGAACGGCACCTCCCACTTCCTGATAAATTTTTCAAACTTTGGTTCAGCGTCCTGAATGCCGACCATCAGAAACGCTATTTTATTCTTATGCTCATGGTAGGCCTTTTTCATCAGGGGCATGGAATCATTGGAGCAGGGGCACCACGAGGCCATAAAGGTGATGACCAGCCCTTTTCCGTCATACTGTTCCAGATTGGCTTGCCCCCCGTCCAACAGCTGCAGGGTAAAAGGCGGGGCCTGTTGGCCGACCTGAAGCAATACCCGTCCATCGCCATTGCATCCCGAAAGAAACAAGGCAAGGGCAAAAATGCTCGCAATGCGCTTAAAGCAGCTTGTCGAGCTCATGTCGCAACAACGCCTTTGTCACACTGCCCGGATGGGTGTAATTGATGTTGCTCTTCTTGTCGATAAAATAAGTAGTGGGTAAGCCATACACACCAAAGGCATCTTTGATCTCTCCTGTTTTATCAAGGCCTGCGGGAAAGTCGAAACCCAGCCGATCAATGAATTTCTTCACGTCTTCTTTGGTGTCATCAATGGCAATGGCCAGAAAAGTGACGCCTTTTGGCTCATACTCGTTACGAACGCTGACAAGGGAGGGGCTTTCCTCCCGGCATGGATGACACCAGGAAGCGAAAAAATTGATCATGACTGGCTTTCCTTTGTAATCGGACAATTTAAATTGGCCGCCATCAAGGAGTTCCAGCGAAAAATCAGGCGCCGGTTCCTTTTTAGGAATGGCGTCTTCACTCGTCAACAGCAAGCCCGCCGCTACCAGCGCAAGCAATAAGCCGGGGACGGAAACAGCAAGTAATAGTTTGTAATACTTGGACTTCAACTCATTTCTCCCTGTGCCCGGTTCTGATCATCAAGCGCCTTCAGGAAACAGGCTAACGCGGCGGCTCTGTGCATGGCAACTATCTTCAGCAGTGAAATGCTGAATCAAACCGTAGTTCCATACAAGTTGGAAGTATAGAAGACAGGTCAGTTCTTGCTTGTTTGGTTTGCTCCTTGTTAAGTTATGCGGGAGCAATGGCTTGAATGATTAGGCGAAGCAGGGTGAAGATGAAAGCTTTGGTTAAAAAAAACGCCAGGAAAGGGTTGTGGCTGGAAGATGTTCCTGTTCCGGAAGTCGGGAATAATGATGTTCTGATCAGGGTGCAGAAAACAGCCATTTGCGGGACGGACGTCCACATCTACAACTGGGATAAATGGGCGCGTAAAACAATTCCCGTGCCGATGACCATCGGTCATGAATTTGCCGGCGTTATCGTTGATATGGGCGCCAATGTCACGGAGCTGGCCGTTGGCGACGTAGTCTCCGGAGAGGGTCACATTGTCTGTGAGCGTTGCCGCAACTGTCTGGCCGGCAGGCGCCACCTGTGTCCAAATACGATTGGCGTCGGTGTTAATCGCACGGGCAGTTTTGCCGAATATTTATCCATTCCGGCCAAAAATGTTTTCAGGCCGAATATTGAAATCCCCACCGATGTACTTGCCTGTTTTGATCCTTACGGTAACGCAGTTCACACCGCGCTGTCTTTTAACATGGTCGGCGAGGATGTGCTGATCACCGGCGCGGGTCCGATCGGGATAATGGCGGCGATGGTTGCTGCCCATTGCGGTGCACGAAACATTGTCATTACAGATATCAATGATTACAGACTGGATTTGGTAAAAAATATCGTACCAAAAGCGATCCCCATCAATGTCGGAAACACGGAAATTACTGAAGCGTTTATGCGCGGTCTGGGCATTCTTGAGGGCTTTGATGTGTGTCTGGAGATGTCGGGTTCGCCGGATGCGTTCAGGGACATGCTTGGTAAAATGATCAATGGCGGCAGCATTGCGATGCTCGGCATCATGCCGGATGGTACGAGCATCGACTGGACCCAGGTCGTCTTCAAGGGGCTGTTCATTAAAGGCATTTATGGCCGGGAGATATTTGAGACCTGGTATAAAGGCGTGATGATGGTGCAAAGCGGCCTGCCGCTGGAGAAGATCATCACCCATCGTTACCACTACACCGATTTCCAGAAAGGCTTCGATGTTATGTGTTCAGGCCAGTCCGGAAAGGTAATCCTCAACTGGGAAGGGGAGACATGAGTTTCAAAAGTGCAAAATCGAGTCTGGAGGGGGAGTTGGCGGCGATAAAAGAAGCCGGTCTGTGGAAGAGCGAACGTATCATCGCCTCTGATCAGAAGAATGACATCACCCTCGCTGATGGTAGTGAGGTGATCAATATGTGCGCCAATAACTATCTCGGCCTGGCAAATCATCCTGAAGTCATACAGGCGGCGAAAGACAGCTACGAGCAATGGGGTTTCGGGCTCGCTTCGGTGCGTTTTATCTGTGGCACACAATCCATTCACAAGACACTTGAGGAAAAAGTCTCGGAATTCCTTTCCATGGAAGATACGATCCTTTATGCGGCATGCTTTGATGCCAATACAGGTCTGTTTGAAACGATCCTATCCACGGAAGATGCAGTGATTTCCGATGCGTTGAATCACGCTTCCATTATCGATGGCGTGCGCCTTTGCAAGGCCAGGCGCTTCCGTTACAGAAACAACGACATGGAAGACCTTGAAAGCAAACTGAAAGAGGCAAGGGCCGGCGGTGCGCGCCGTATTCTGATCACGACTGATGGCGTGTTCTCGATGGATGGGACCATCGCCCAACTGGACCGGATCTGTGATCTGGCGGAGCAATATGATGCCATGGTTCATCACGACGACTGTCACGCTGTTGGCTTTATGGGCAGGACCGGTCGCGGCATCCATGAGTATCACGGGGTAATGGATCGTGTTGATATTATTACCGGAACATTCGGCAAGGCGCTTGGCGGCGGCTCCGGCGGTTACACATCCGGACGCAAGGAGATCATTGATATGCTGCGTCAGCGCTCGCGTCCCTATTTGTTCTCAAACACTGTCGCACCGGCAATTTGCGCGGCAGCGATCAGGGTGCTGGAGATGCTTTCGGAGTCAACCGCCTTGCGTGATCGTCTGGAAGAAAACACGCGCTATTTTCGGAAGGGGATGCAGGATGCAGGTTTTGCAATCACTCCGGGCGAGCATCCGATTGTGCCCGTGATGCTGGGTGATGCCGTGCTGGCCCAGAAGATGTCGCAAAGACTGCTGGATCACGGCGTTTATGCCGTCGGATTCTTCTACCCGGTGGTGCCGGAAGGCAAGGCAAGAATTCGCACCCAGATTTCAGCGGCACACACAAAAGATGATTTGAACAAGGCCATTGCATCTTTTGCGGCGACTTATGCTGAACTGGCGGGTTAGGGGCTGTTCACGCTGGTGAGCTTCGCCTCTATTTCGCCATGGGTGGAACGGGGAGCTCCCACTGAAATATCCTTTCCCTCATGCCAGGCAGATGGATGGAGACTTCCATGCTGGCAGGCAGGCTCTCGTTGAAATCGGGGAAAGTGAGTATTCCCTGATTATGGTGGTGCTGGCCATCCTCGTAGAGGACCTGCCAGCCGATTGCCTTTTGTGATTTTCCGCTGGGATGGTGAAGTGTAACCATGTCGGCAACATTCCACGGAGGGATCGTTCCCTGATGGGTGTTCAAAAAAACGACAAAATATGCGCCTTTATTATCCGGGGGCTCGCTACCAGCAACCAGAAAGGGAATCAGGTTGGTGTGCGCGTGAGGGATATAGATAATGTCCAGATACAGATCTCCCTCTCCGAAATCGCTTCGCCACAGATACCTTTTGATAAACTTCATCTTCTTCTCTGAAAGCACCGTCGGGATATTGCTCAGAAAATGACGCTGAAGATAACGGGTAATCACCCCTGCCTCCCGGTCGGTTAGATCAGCACGGTCAGGCGCCTTCATTCGCATTACCACCGCATCCCATTCAGCAGCGGTTCTGGGATTGTTCTCAATCAGGTCATTGCTGTGGCATTTTCTGGTGCAGTTGCTTTGATAGAGTTGTTTCCTTTCAGCGGGGGACAGTTTCTCAACCAGTTCGTGCTTGAAAAGAAAGAGCTTCCCTTCGTTGCTTATGGTACTGATGATCTCCCCGGGGGGCATTTCGAACAGGTAAAGGAGTACAAGCACAGTGGCTGTTCCAGCCAGCGCCAGGAATGCGGCTATGCTGATAAGTAGCGCTCTCATGGGCATCTTCCCTGCCGGTTCCCCGGCATCAATGTTTCATGCATGCGGAAAGCCGCTTTTCAGGTTGCCTGTGATTTGTCACGGAATAATTTTTTCACAGCAATATAGACACCACCAAACATCAGAGATATCCATACCACAAATCCGGCCCACAGCAGGGTCCAGTCCAGGGTGCCAAAGCTTCTTGTGTATTGGAATATCTTTCCCTGAATCCTCTGCAGAGGAGTGATGCGGGCGGCTTCCCCATATTTGGCGACAAAGAAGTCGATAATCTCCTGCTTGCTCATCCCCTTGTTGATGAGCTGGCCTACATCATTCTTCCATTTAAGGCCGCAGCTCATGTTGCAGTCCGACAGAACGAGCGGACATTCGCATGGGCAGGCAAGATCCACCACCACTTCATTTACGGTCAGCGCCCGGGCGGCGGACGGGAGCATGGCAAAGCCTATTACCAGCAACAGACAGGGAAACAGAAAAGTGTTTAGGCCCGTTCGTTTATTCACGATGTGTTCTCACCCCGCTTTTTTTTCCGTGAACGGAGGAACCAGGTCACCACCATCATAATAGCAATGACGCCTGTGCCAAACAGGGCATAGATAAAGGTTCTGATATTTCTCTGGGTTTCATAAGGCGATGATTTCGAAACTTCCGCACCCGTCATGGAGGTGTATTTGATATCAACAGACGGTTTCGGATCGTTCTTGATATAATCAAGCCTAAATACGCTTTCCTGGCCTTTGGAAATGTCATTCAACGCATAGGTCAAATGATTAAATCCTTCGAGCACGCGTATCGTGCCATCATTTTGTGCCACAGCGGCGTTTTTATCGGGGGCTATGTTGAACGCAGAGCTCCGCAAAGGTTGCTGAATATCGACATTCATGGTCCTGATCGGATGATTCGCTTTGATCCGGTAGGCAAATTGCCGTTTCTCCTGCATCACATCAAATTGCGGCGTGTGAAAGCTGAGGTAAAAATTGGGGTAGGGCAGCAGCAGGCTCACTTCATCATACTCGCCTCTGTTGACGGTTTTATAGAGCTGACAAAAATGCTGGCCCTCATGAGAGAGGCTGCAGGCATCGCTGATGACGGAGCCTCTGGGCACAAAGAAGCTGGTCTTGATCGGGTAATCCGAGTCTCCCTCGAATCTGCCGTCATAGATTGCCAGGATGCTGGGCTCGTCATATTCCGGCCATATGGATACCCTCATCCGCCCTATGGACAGCCCCTGCGTGGCTTCGCCGATTCCCAGCGTCTTGCCGGAGTCTCCATCGCATCCGGCGCCCAATGCCGCGAGAAAAAAAACAGCGGCCAGATACTTAATGCAGTTTTCCAGATTCATCGTTTGGCGCTCCTTTGTTTCTGCAGAACCTCTGAATAAGTGCCCGCATATGTTTGTTCAGCAGGTTCATTAAGCAGTCGCTATTGTATCATAGTTTCTTTCGACAGCACACCGGATGAATTGAATGTCACGGGTCATTCTCTGGACTTTCAGCGCTGCGGCGATAAGCTTGAAATGCAATCGCCATTCAACCATTCAATTAAATCCAGCTAACTTGATCCATATCAAGGAATGAAGAAGTTGATAGCGCATACTCACCTCCCTGCGGGTTGTGTTTCAAAGTCACAGTTGATTGGGCACCATATCCGAAGTTAGTCAGGCTTAAGTCAAATGGGAGGAAAAATGAAAAGAAAACATATGAATTTCATCGCGGGACTTTCTGCGGCGGTTTTTGTGATGCTTGGCATCGCCAATGCCGCAGAAACAATTCCGCCATGGCAGCATTCTGTGTCAGCGAAGGAAGGGGCGAAAGATTCGCCGTTGCATGATCCTATGCTGCTATACAACGCTGGTGGACTGGATGGCCGGGTGGCCGTGATCGGTATTCCCAGCTTCAGAACCTACCGGCACATTGATGTCGGTGTTGACTTGCATGAGGTCGTCTATGGCGGTCTTAATGATGGTAACAAGAACGGTACCCCGGATGGTAAATACCTCTATGTCAATGACAAGGGCGCCAATACCATTGGCGAAATCAATCTGCAATCCGGTTATCTGGAAAGGCTGATCGCCCTTCCGTTCCCGTTTGGCGTTCACCATATCGCACTGAGCACCGATGGTAAGTATCTCTTCGGCTCGGGTGAATATACCGGCAAGATGTCCAAGACCGAGATCGCCACAGGCAAGACGCAGGTCCTCGACTGGGGCCCGTCGCCGAGTGCTCCGGATTATCTGGATGTGGGTAAAACAGGATCCCCAAGCGCAAATTACGTCTTTTCGGGCAACTACTACCACTCCACCGTGGGCGTGTTTTCCGCCAATCCGTTCAAGTTTATCAAGGAGATTCCGGTCGGTAAGAACCCGCATGGCACGGATGTGATTCCGGAAGGCACCCTGGTGCTTGTCAGCGACAAGCTGTCGGCGACGATGAGTGTTATCGACACCAAGAAGCTGGCAGTGAAAAAGGTGTTGCCGACCTGCGCCGGCCCACTGCATTCCGTGATGGATGTATATAATAAAGACGGCGGCCCCTACAGGGCGGGTATCGACAGCACGAAAGGTCTGACCTCCAAGTATGCCTATGAGAGCTGCTTCGTGGCCGATGCCAATGTGAAGATCGACCTCAAGAAGCTGGAAGTGGTTGATGAGATTCCGACCCACTACAGGACCGGTCATATCGCCATCAGCGCGGACAATTCCTATGTTATGGCTTTGAACAAGTTCTCAACCGGCCTGTTCAGCCCGACCGGCGTTGTCTATCCGGTGAACTTCGAACTGTGGGACGCGCGTGAGAAGAGCCCAACCTACGGCAAGACCCTGAGGATCATGCCGGTGGACGGCGAGCCGCATAACGCCAAGAGCATCATGTCCTATCTGGTCAAGGACTGGACACAGGGCCAGGCCGAAAAAGGCGGCTTGATCACCCGTGGCAGAAACGAGGCGCTTGATCCGGCACACAGGGGGAACTCGAAGCGTTATTTCATTCCCAAGGAACATGCGAGGCCCGGCGTCAAGATGGTTAACGGCGTCAAGGAGATTCATGTCAAGGCATTCAGCTATGGCTATATCCCCCGTCAGGTCAGGGTGAACAAGGGCGACAAGGTAAGGCTCTTTGTGACCAATATTGACAAGGCGGCCGGTATCACCAAGAACCCGGATGTCACGATGGGCTACACCATCTACGGACCCTACGGTCTGGCGACCAATATGGATCTCCCGCGCGGCATTACTGCTGTGACCGAGTTCACGGCGGATATCGCGGGCGAGTATGAGGTCTTCTGTCAGCACTTCTGCGGACCACTGCATCTGGAGATGCGGGCAACATTCTATGTTGATGATCCGAAGAAGGGGGCCTCCAACCTTGTCGTTGGCGACTACGATGCGGCGCAGCAGCTGCCTGGTTTGCTGGAGGAGGGCCAGATAACCGTAGCTGAGCGTGTAAAGGCCTTATAATTTGAACCTTTACACAAATTGAATCACCGAGCCATTGCCCCTCCCCGAGCGGGGAGGGGGATGTCTCAAAGACAGGTAAGAATAAGCAGGGAGGAAAAGATATTATGAAGAATAACAAGCTAAAAATAGGCTTGGTCGCAATGACAGGTTTGGCTGTCATGATGTGGGCAAGCTCGTCAGCGGTCGCCGCCGAGAAGCGGTGTACAGCTGGAGGGGTGAAAGTGGAATGCCCCACCCAGAGTGAGGCGGCGCTGAAAAAGGCGTCTGCGTCTTTCGAGAAGGAAGCAAACGACATGGCGAAAGGTAAATCCGGCAGTACCTATGGTATTTCGGTGTTTGATTACCTGACCGGTGTCGGTAAGCGGGCCGAAAAAGGCAGCGCAACAGCCGGTGAAAGTGGCTATGGCAGCAAGCATGCCGGTGATGTGGGTGGCAGACGCACCGAATTGTGGGATCGCAGGGCGAAACCCACCAAAGGTGAAGGCATCTATAACCAGTGGACGCACAACTGGTCGCCTAAATTCAACACAACGCTTGTTCCGGGCGCTGATCCGAATGAGGGCAAGCAGTGGTATTATGTTTACTGCATTGCATGCCACGGCTGGACCTTGCAGGGCGATGGACCCAATGCCATTGAGCTCGATCCCCGTCCAAGAACCCTGACCAAGGGCAGCTACATGAACAGGAAGACCAATCTTGAGCTTTTCCAGGTCATCAAGGGCGGTGGCGAGGCGGTATCACTTTCCTCATCCATGCCGGACTGGGGAAATGTTTTGCAGGATCAGGATATCTGGAATGTTGTTGCCTTTATCCGGGCCATGCAGGATGTCAAGCCGCCGAAGAGCGTAGAAGAATACCTGGCTCCCAAATCAACATTCAAGCCAATTGCGGGTGATGTAACTCCGCTTAATGCGGCGAAGAGCGATGATTTCGCGGACGCGCAGGAAATGCTGGAAGCCAGCATGGCTGGCCGGGGTGGTAAAGTGCTGGTCGGCGGCGGTTATGTCGAAGGCGGCCTTCGCAAGGCTCCGAGCAAAGTCTCGAAGAAAGTCAGAAAGGGATATTAAGGCTTTTCTGCCTTACTGTTCCGTGTTGAAGGATGATATCTTCGACTTGTATATGTAAAAGGTGGAATCCGTGACGGCTCAGGCCTCTGTGGCCGTCACGGATAAAACCCCAGTCATCGACAACACCCCTTTATATCGACGGATGCTGGTTACTTTGGACTTACCGAAGCATGCAAACGTGTCTATGCACAGCCCTCTCGCGCTGACTGAATTAACCGGAAACTTCACAATTTCTAAAACTCATATTCCAACCAGGAAATACCATCCATGAGCGGTCATGATTGCGATGTGCTGGTCATCGGGGGCGGCGTCTCCGGTCTTGCCAATGCATGGTGGCTGGCCCGGGAAGGACTCTCCGTGGAAGTGTGGGAGGCGGATGAGCGTGCAGGCGGAAAGATTCTGAGCAACAGGCGGGACGGCTATCTCACGGAGCGCGCCGCCGCCATGGTGATGAATTTCCGCCCGGAGGTCGCGGATCTCGTACGTGAAACCGGTCTGGAGCCGGCGAAGACCGCCCGCATGCCCCTCGCTGAAGCTCGGCGCTATCTGCTGCATCAGGGTGCTCTGAAGTCGCTGCCCATGCGCCTGGGCGCTATGATTGCGTCGCCATTGTGGAGCACGCGCGGCAAACTTCGCCTTCTGGCGGAGCCCTTTATTCTGACAAGTGGACGCAAGGATGAGTCGGTCAGCCACTTTGTTTGCCGCCGGCTCGGCCATGAGGTGCTGGACAAGGCGATGGAGCCTTTTGTTGCCGGTACTCTGGCCGCTGATCCGGATCAGACCAGTGCCGACGCGGCTCTGCCGCGCCTTAAAGCATTGGAGCAACGCTATGGAAGTATTGCTGCCGGTATCCTGATGAATCGCATTTTGCGCCGGCGCACGGCCTGCGCCACCGATACCTTTTCCTTCCGCAGCGGTATCGGCACATTGGTGGATACCCTGACCAAAGGCCCCGGAGTCAGTTTGCGATCCAGCCACCGTGTGCGGGAACTGGTTCGAGAGGATGATGGGTGGTGCGTTTCGGCTGAAACTGCTGAAGGACACCGTTCCGTAATTGCGCAACATGTAATCGTCTCTACGCCCGCTCCTGCTGCGGCAGCACTCCTCAAGCCACTGGACAGGGAGCTTGCTGAACTGCTGCATGGAATCAACTATGCCGCCGTGGCGGTTGTGCACGCCGGGATGGATCGTGGCGATGTAAGTCACCCTCTGGACGGCACCGGATTTCTTGCCCCGAGGGGCGAAGGCCATGCCCTGACGGGCAACCTGTGGATGAGCAGCCTGTTTCCGGACAGGGCGCCGAGGGGGAAGGTTCTGCTGACATCATATCTTGGCGGCGCGCGCGCACCACAGGTGAAAGACTGGGATGATGAGCGTATCGTCGATGAAACCCTGCGCACACTGCGTCCCCTGCTGGGACTGAAAGGCGCTCCGGAAATGGTGCGCATTGACAGGCACAGGCAGGCTTTGCCACTCTATCACGGTGCGTATCAGAGTCGAATGCAATCCATAGCCGAGCGTCTGAGAAGCCTTCCCGGGCTGCATCTTGAGGCCAATTATATAGGCGGGGTATCGGTGCGTGATCGTCTGGCCCGTGGCCGAAGCCTGGCGAAGCAGATTCTGGCGGAAAGGCAATGGTCACCTGCCGAGCGGAATAGGAGCCACGATGAGCTTTTTACTTCGTCAGAGATGATGGGTACTGTTCAAGCGCATGGGCATGAGTGATTCCGAACTTCGTTTTTCCAGAAGGGCGATCAGGCGAAAGAAGCTATTCCTGAGGCTATCAATCACCAGCGTTATCATTGCATTGGGACTGATAGTCTTTTACGGCTGGCAGTTTGCCACTCAACCCGATTTTGCCGTCGGTCTCCATGCCGTGCTGGTGATTTTGATTCTTCTGACGGCCAGACTGAATCTTCGTCAGTACTATTACGCCAAAATACTTGAAAAATTAATTTCCGGGAAATAATTCACGCTTACATGCTTCCATACAGACCCGCGTGCCCCCCCAGATTGATTCAAAGAAAGGGTCTTCAAATATTAATCCCGCCCAGAAGCTGAACATGTAAAAAAAATACCTGACTTGATTTAGGTCAAGGTACGCAGTGGGAGCGGACCATAATCTGTCACCAACAGAGTGCTTTCTAGTTAAAGAAAACCCTGTGTCCACCAGATATTTGTTCCGTATCTTCATTAAGGTGAACACAGGACAAGAGGATATGGAGGAGGGATCATGAGACGATTAGCGATTAGCGCTTCCCTTGGAGTGGCCATACTGACTATGGCGGTATCGCCCGCACATGCGGCCGGGGACGCGGTTTTCAAGGGTAAAAACTGTAACAGTTGTCATTACACCACCGGACCTGCCAAAGAGAAGAGTATCGCCGATCAACTGGCAAAGAAAGGGCCGGAGTTGTGGTATGCCGGCAGCAAATTCCAGAAAGACTGGCTTGTTGCATGGCTGCAGGATCCCCAGCCGATTCGTCCCATGAAATACAACTCGCTCACCGATAAAAACGCGGGCGATCATCCCAAGCTATCGGCAGGCGACGCCGCCAGCGTCGCGGATTTTCTGATGGGTCTGACTTCCGCCGATGTTGAGGCGGGCCTGATTACACCCAAGTACAAACCAAAAGCGAAGCTGATCTTTAACAAGAAAATGCCATGTACCGGCTGTCATAAGTCTCCGGATAAAAGGGGCAATATCAGCGGCGGGCTGAGTGGCCCCTCGCTCGTGGGCGCTTCCAAGCGGCTGAACCCCGACTGGATTTACGCCTACCTGGCGAAGGTCAAGGTGTTCAAGCCGGTCAGGGATATGCCCGATTTTGCGAGCTATCTGTCGGAAGCGGATATGAAGATGGTAGCGGCCTACGTGGCCAACTTTAAATGAATCCGGGCAAACGGAGGGAGACGAATATGTTGAGAATATCATTTATGACCGCCGCATTACTTGGTCTGAGCCTGTTTGCGGCGGGTTCGGCCCAGGCAGCAGATGCCAAGCAGATGTATGAATTTTACTGCGCCCAGTGTCACGGATCCGATGGTAAAGGCAAAGGCGTTAACGTTACAAAAGATATCGCCACCACGCCCCGCGACTTTACCAACAAGGTGGATATGGCGAAGCGTACCGATGATGATATCAGAACTGTTATCAAGGGCGGTGGCCCGTCCATCAGTAAGTCGGCACTGATGCCGCCCTGGGGTAAAACCATATCCGATGCGGATGTCGAACAGCTGCTGGCCTACATCCGGAAGTTTGCAAAATAGAATCGGGCGTTTACGGCGTATGATTTAAGCAACATGGAAAACAGGGGATGATGTCATTATGAGATATGAAACCAGAGGAAAGCTATGCGATGGTGTCATTTTTTCCGGCATGCTGGTGAATGCCATCGTTGTTGTCCTGATTCTTCTTATGTATGTCATATAAAACAGGTCAGGTCAAACAGCAGAACATGGCGCACCGCAGACTGGCCATGAATGATGATGCAAAAGACGGATGAAGCGATGAGGGGAACAGTGATATGAGTGCTGAAGAACAAGAAGCAACCTGGGTGGGGCCTACCATATTTACGGTAGTTCTGATCGCAATTATTTTGGTATTCCGCTGGGTGCTGGTAGGGGGATGAATAGAATGAAAGCTTATTTTTTGCCGTTCACCGGGGCATTCGCTGTCTTTGCCCTCGTATTTTTGGCTCTTGATTATGTGATTATGAAGCTTCAGGGGTTATCTCTGATATTTCATCAATAAAACATCCTGAGGATGCCTGTTCTGCAGGCACCTACAGGCTTAATCAGGTTATTAAACAGGGATAAACGGGGGAGTCGAGCTTTGAAAACATGTTATAAGAGAATCATTTACGGGGCGCTGTTACTGGCACTGTTTGCCGTGATGCTATCGCCCGGCATCGTGCCAGGAACAGACGCAAATATGGCCATTGCGGCTGAAGCAGCGACAGATGCAGTTGCTGAGGTTTCTACAGAGGCTGACGCGGCAGCACCGGCTTACGCGGCAGCACCAAAATTAACCGCAGCCGATTACCCCACCATCCAAGGAGTGAACAGTCGGGTTGTTGTCTGGATTGTAGCGCAATTGCATCTCTGGTTTGCCGCATTCGTCTTGGCGGTACCCATCTTTGTATTCATTATTGAATGCATTGGCATGAAAACGCGCGACCAGCGCTATGACAATATGGCCCATGAATTCATCAAGGTCAGTATTACGGCCTACTCCCTGACCGCGATTCTCGGTGGCCTGCTGGCCTTCAGCCTGATTCTTTTCTACCCGCATCTGTTCACCTATCTATCGACCATATTCAAACAGAGCATGTTCTATTACGCCTTGCTGTTTTTCGCGGAAAGTGCGGTGCTGTATATCTACTACTATGGCTGGGACTGGCTGCAGGGTGGAAACAAGAAATGGGTGCATCTGTCATTGGGCCTGTTGCTCAATGCGGTTGGCACCATGATGATGTTCCAGACCAATGCCTGGACAACCTTCATGATGAGTCCTGCCGGGGTTGATGCTGCCGGTGTATTCAACGGCGACATCTGGGCCGCGATTCATAATTTCCTGTGGAACCCCATCAATATTCACCGTTTTGTCGCTAATATTGCCTATGGCGGTTCGATTGTCGGCGCCTATGCCGCCTTCAAGTTTCTCAGTGTAACCAACAGGGAAGCGCGCGCGCACTATGACTGGATGGGCTACAATGCCAACTTTATTGCCATCTGCGCCCTGCTGCCGCTGCCTTTCGCCGGTTATTATCTGACTGCCGAGATGTATGCCTATAGCCAGCAGATGGGCATCACGCTGATGGGCGGCGTGTTCGCCTGGCTGTTCATTATTCAGGCGGTGCTGATTGGCGCTCTGTTCCTGTCGGCCAACTATTATCTGTGGTGCGGTATGGGTCGCAGTGATGGCGCCAAGCGTTATTACCCGTACCTCAAGTATCTGGCCATTGTCATCGTCGGCGCTTTTCTGGTCTGGTTTACGCCACATACGCTGGTGCTGACCAACGCGGAACTGAAGAGCCTTGGCGGGCCTTACCACGAGTATCTGGGTAAATTCGGCATCATGCCGGCGAAAAATACTGCCGTGAACTTTATGATTCTGTTCACGGCCCTGAGCTTTATTTTTTACCGCCGAGCCAACAAGATTGCAACAGCTTCGTGGGCAAAAGCGGGCAATGCTGTGCAAATCGGGCTGTTCGCGGCAGGCCTGATCAATATCCTTATTCTGGGCATCTATTATGGCTATTTCACCAATACGGTGTACAAGGTGGCGGCCTCCATCCCGCAGGTGCTGACAACCCTGGTGATCGTCGTCATCGCTTTCACCCTCGATACGTTTATGTATAAGGGCGCGAAAGAGGTGGCACCTCTGCACTGGGGGCGAATACCCAATCGCTCCCAGTACGCCCTGTTCCTGCTGGCAGTGTCCTTTACCTGGCTGATGGGTCTGATGGGTTATATCCGCTCCGGCATCCGACAGCACTGGCATGTGTACGGCATTTTCAGGGACAACTCGCCTGATGCCTATACGCCGGATCTGGCTTTTGCCGCCAACACGGTTTCAGTTGCGACGGTTCTGTTCATGGCCATGGTTATGTTTGTCTTCTGGCTGGCCTCGGTGAGTAGCCGCAAAACGGATGCTTCTAAATACTGGATGGGGCAGCAGTCATGAAAAATTTTCTCAAGGTTGTCGTTTTTAGCGTCGTTATCATCAGCTCCTTCGCGTTGTATGCCAGCTTTGGCATTCCACGCATCAAGCCGGCAGCACCGCCTGTTGAGGAGAAGCTGGATCTTGGCGCCATGACCATGGATCAATTCATCGCACTTGGTGACAAGGTATTCAACGGCAAGGGCACCTGCACACTGTGTCACAATGCCATGGGCCGCGCGCCAATGCTGGGTAAGATTGGCACTGTCGCCACAGAGCGCATGGCCGATTCGCGCTACAAGGGCGAGGCCAAAACCGCCGAAGAATACATGCATGAGTCTCTTGTTAAGCCATCGGCGTATGTGGTTGCAGGATTCGGTAAATCCGGCACCAATGATACCGAAAGCCCGATGCCGGATGTGTCCGGCGGCAGCATCGGCCTATCTGATGCCGAGATCAAGGCGGTGATTGCCTATCTGCAGGACAGCAGCGGCACAGAAGTGACGGTCGAAATTCCCACCGATGTAGCTGAAGAAGGCGGCGGTGACGAGGAGGCGGAAGGCGGCGGAGGCCGCGCTCCGTACGAATCCGCGGAGGCGATCATCGAAGCATTGACCTGCGGCATGTGTCATATGATCGGAGAAGAGGAAGGCGAAATGGGGCCCGATCTCAGAAAGATCGGCGCACTGCGAGACAAGGATTATCTGCGGAGAGCCCTGCTGAATCCCAATGCCGATATAGCCGAAGGTTTCGACGCGGACATGATGCCCGATACTATGGGTGAGGACCTGAGCGCGAAGGAGATGGAGATGCTTGTAAATTATCTGGCTGGGTTGAAATGATGATGGAACAGAAAAGACGTATACCCCGCTTATTACAACTTGCCCTGGTTATTGCCGGCGTCTATTGCGGCTTTGTTCTGCTGTTCGATGTCGTTCTGGGAGCATTGATCCCCAAGAGTCTGCTCATCATGTATATGTTCTTCGTGATAGCCGGCGTATTCATGGTATTTACCAGCAACGAAGAGAGCACCAAGGAACTGGTGGATCCGATCAAGGCCCTGGTTGAAGACCCGTCAAAGAAAATGGTACGGAATATCGTTTTTGCTGCCCTGCCTCTTATGGCTGGCGCCTATGTTTTCTCAAGCGCGCAGCCCAGTTTCGAGGCTCCGGTGGAACTGCGCAGTATTCATCCCGCACCGCCAGCCTCGGTCAAGGTCTATGGCAAGCGTTTTGACCTGACGACGCTGGAAAACCCCTACCGTAAATTCGAGAAGGACGATCCGGAAAAATTCAGGAAACTGGTGAATGAAGGCGGCGAGGTTTACATCAAGAACTGCCAGTACTGCCATGGCGACAGACTGGATGGCAAAGGCCCTTATGCCGATGGCCTGAACCCTACGCCACTGAATTTCCAGGATGTCGGAACCATTGCACAATTGCAGGAATCTTACGTGTTCTGGCGCATTACCACCGGCGGGCCGGGCCTGCCCAAGGAAGCTTCGCCATGGATTTCGGCCATGCCGGTCTGGCAGGATTTCCTGAGCGAAGATGAGGTCTGGAAAGTGATCCTGTTCCTGTATGACTACACAGGTAAGCGTCCGAGGTCTTGGGAACATGAATAATTTACATTCAGGAAAAACAATGAGACAGATGAATCAATTGATGATACGACTCCTTGGAGCAACACTGGCCATGCTATTCATGGTTGGCCCTGCGATTGCGGCTACCGGCAATGCCGATAATGGCAAAATCGTCTACGAAAAGCGCTGCATCTGGTGCCATGGCGCCGACGGTGATGGACTGGGCGCTGCTGAAAAGTTCCTTAACCCGCCGCCGCGCAGTTTCGAAGATGGGCAGTACAAGATCAAGACCACCGGCTTTGAGGACCTTGTACCCAATGATGAGGATATTTTCCGTATGGTGCGTGACGGCATGCCGGGAACGGCCATGCCTGGCTGGAGTCAGTTGCTTTCAGAGCAGGAGATGTGGGACGTAGTGCAGTACGTCAAGACCTTTGCCGGCTATGAGGAAGAAACAGCAGGACCTGCGGTTGATTATGGCACGCAGGTGGTCTCCTCGCCTGAAAGCATCGCCAAGGGCAAGAAACTGTTTGAAGATGGTGATCGCTGTGTTGAGTGTCACGGCAAGACCGGCAAGGGAAGCGCTATCAAGGCGCTCAAGGGCGATCTGAAAGAGAGAACATGGCCGCGCAATCTGACCAAGCCATGGACATTCCGCGCCAGTAACGATCCGAAAGATATTTTCACGCGCATTACGGTCGGTATTCCCGGCACACAGATGCCTTCCTTTGCTGATCCCAAGAGTAAGAAGAAAATGAGTATTGAGGAACGCTGGCACGTGGCCAACTATGTGGCGAGTCTTGCCAAGACTGAGGAGGTTGTGAACGCGGAGAATACCGTTATCAAGGCGGAAGTAGTAGAAGGTGAATTACCAGCTTCGCCGGATGACGAGCGCTGGGAGCAGACTGTGTCCACCACCTTCATGCTGGTGCCCCAGATCATTGGCAAGCAGCGGTTTTTCACGCCTTCCAACGACACCATCACGGTAAGAGCCCTTTATAACGAGTCAAAGATTGCCATGCTGCTGGAATGGGACGACCGCACCAGAAGCATCCCCGGAGACGAGCAGGCGGAAAAGGTTGCTGATCTTCCGATGTCCGAGGATTCAGTGGCTGTGCAGCTGCCTGTCGTGATTCCGACGGAAATGGAGAAGCCATACTGGGGCATGGGCGATGCAACCCATCCGGTAAATATCTGGCAATGGAAGAGTGGATCGACAGAAGCGCCCGAGTCGATTGCCCTGGCCAATGCCCGTGGATTTGCCGAAATCGAAAAACGTGAAGTGGGCGATACCGGACTGCAAGCCAAGTCGTCATATGATAATGGAACGTGGCGCGTGCTGTTCACACGGTCTCTCACGACTACTGATGCCGAAAATGACCTGCAGTTTGAGGGCGGCAAGTTTATCCCTGTCGCTTTTGCTGCCTGGGATGGCAGTAACAGTGAATCCGGCTCAAAACACACCATGACGACTTGGTACTGGCTGCTGTTGAAGCCGGCAGCGTCTTCCATGCCATTGATCATGGCGCTGCTGATTGCAGGCCTGTTATTGGGTGGTCTGCTCTGGTGGGCACGCGGGGCCAGCCGCAAGACCAGCAGCGATGCGTAGCTCTTGCATGGAAGCCATGCCGGGCAATGAGGAAACAGGCCGGTATGAAAGGCGCGGCGTCAAGACCAGGCTAATTGGCGTGGTTCTGATTATACTGGGGTTTCTGGACAGCCTGCTCACATTGCGTGGCGGCATGCCCAGTGAAAAGTATTTGATTCTCATTGCTATAGGTGTGGCTATATTTGCTATAGGTGCTGTGCGCAGCAGGCGAGATAGTCTCAGGGAGATTAACCATGAAGCATAAAATACTGATTGTGGATGATGAAGAGGAAGTCCGTCAGACAATTAAGCTCCAACTCAAGGGCACCGGCATGGAGGTCATCGAGGCGGAAGATGGAGAGAAGGGAATCGAACTTCTTGATTCGGAGAATGCCCTGGATGTAGATGTGATCATCTGTGATGTACGGATGCCCAAGATCAATGGTGTCGAAGCCGTTGCCTACTTCCGTCGTGAGTATCCGGCGATCCCTGTCGTTGTTTTAACCGGATTTCCTGACGCCAAACTCGCTACGGAGTTCATGAAACAAGGCGCTTTTGATTATCTGGTTAAACCGGCGGAGAAGGAAGCACTGATTGAGGTGATTACGAAGGCTGCCGGCCAGCGTCACGGCTCCAGCGGGCCCAATATGATTGCCTGATCGAGGGTGATAGTTTGTATCTGGCGAGAGAGAGTGCATAAAGCGCTCTCTTTTTTTATGGGGTTACTAGCTTTCGGTGGAGGGGTTCTGATTCTCCGTGTCTACGGGCTGGTCGGGCTCTCTGGCCGGGAAGCGGATGATAAACGTTGTCCCCTTGCCTTCCTCGGTTTCCAGAGTGATTGTTCCATCGTACTGATTCACAATCTTTTGCACGATATACATACCCAGGCCTTCCCCTTCATCCGGCCCTTTGGTGGTAAAAAACGGATCGAATATCTTTCCAAGGTGCTCCTCTTTGATGCCCCTCCCTGTATCTGTGATGCGAATACAAATCAGATCATCCTCCTGGGAGGTGGCCAATTCCAGGATGCCTTCTCCGTCCATGGCCTGAATGCCATTGCGGATAACATTGAAAAAGACTTGTTGAATTTCTTCAGGCTGGGCCGATATTTTAGACACCGGCGTGAAGTTCTGTCGGATTTCAATGCGGTCATCCAGGCGTGAGAGCTTCGCCATGGCAACGGCCTCTTCGAGTTTTTCAAGCACATCGACCGCTTCCAGTTCATGCCGGCTGGCTGGCCTGGTGTATCCGGACAGGTTTTTTACGATAGCTGAAATGTCTTTGGCGTATTTGAGGATATCATGGCCATACTTGTTACATGCAGCGATATCCTTTTCATCGCGGACCGCTTCAGCCATGCCCGAGATGACGTAAAGCGGGTTGTTAATTTCGTGACCGATACCGCTGGCCATGGTGCCGATCGCTGCCACTTTCTCTGTCTGAATCAGCCGCTCCAGGACGCGCTCTTTCTCGGCCTGGCTTTCAATCAGTTCACGGGTACGCTCCTCGACCTTTTCCTCCAGAGAACCGATATGTTGACGTAGCTGAATCCGCATCTTCTCGAGCGCGCCGGCAAGATCCTCGATTTCATCGCCTGTCTGGATAGTCAATGGCTTGCTCAGGTCTCCTGCGGCAATACGTGTTGCCCCCTGGCGAAGTTTTTCAACGGGCTCCACGATGCGGCGGCTTGCGTAGTAGCCCATGGCAACAAGCAGTCCGAGGGCAAGAATGCCGGCGAGGGCTACGCCAATGAGAAGGTGTGTCACCGGGGCGAATATCTCCCGAGAATCCTGCCAGACAAACATATGCCAGGACTTCCCCGGTTGCAGTACAGCGTTTATCCCTGTCAGGGGAGCGTGGCCGATAATGGAAAACACAAATTCGCCATGCCCGTCGTTTTCGGCGGTGATCCAGCCCGATTGATCCTGTGTAATACGGGCAATAAAGGTGTTTGTTTGATCTTCGATGTGGCTTCCCGTCGGTAAAAGCGGGCAACTGACAATGGTGCCCAGGTGATTGATAATCATTACATGGCCGGTATCACCAAACCGGATTGGATAGGTCAAATGGTCCAGCAGCGCGTTGATATCATATGTGCGGTGCAGCCAGCCGACAGGGTTGGTTTCATCCTCGTCCAGATCAAGAACCGGCGTCGAGAAATGGAGCTGAAAGAGATCTGTTTCAACGTTCTTTTCCAGCCAGACCATGGTTGTTGCCGGTTCCGTGGCAGGTGCTTTGGATTGAACCCCGTCAGGCCCGCCAGCCTCAGGCCCGGTTATCCAGGACCTGTTCAGGCCTTTATGAGTCTCGGTATCTTCACCATGCTCAGGCCAATCGAATGGAACGATGGCCGTGTCATCGCTGCCAAACGGATGACCAAGCGTTTTCACGATGTAACCATCCGCCGCATCATGAGCCAATATGCGGTCAACAATGAGGATTCGCTGGATTTCAGCATCTACTTTTGCGGCACTGTCTTCGGCCAGCACCTGGAAGCTTGTGCCAATCACTTCCTGCAACTCTCCACGGCCGATGTAATAGGTTCCGGACAGGCTCCCCGCCAGCGGAATCAAACCCACGGCCAGCATGGCGAGGATCAGCTTTCCGGACAGACCGAGGCGGCGTTTTTTATGCTCCATGGCCTGGGCCGGCATCACCGTGAAGCTCGAAAGTTAGGGTTGCTTTTTGCGTATCCGTGCTTCAAAATTTGAACCTTGAAAGGCAACAAGGGCAAGAGATACGTGTCCTTCGCGAAGAAGATAACTCCCATGCTTTTTTTATTCGAAGCAGCCCGGTAATCGTCAGGATTAAAGGGTGTTTAGGAATAAAGATAGTTGCGGCGACCATTTAAAAACGTTAATCGACAGGGAAATGTAAATCAATGATTCAGGTTGAAAATGTAACTAAAGACTATGGCCAGTTCCGCGCCATCGATGATATCAGTTTCACTGTCGAAAAGGGCGATATTATGGGTTTTCTGGGTCCTAATGGGGCTGGAAAAACGACTGTCATGCGCATGCTGACCTGTTTTTTTCCCCCCACAAAGGGAAAGCTCATGGTTGCAGGTTACAATTGCTTCGAGGACTCATTAAACGTCCGCAAGAAGATCGGCTACTTACCTGAGAGGGTACCCCTTTACGCGGATATGTCAGTTTCCGGTTATCTTGGATTTGTGGCGGGCATCAAGGGCATGCGGGGCAAAGAGATCAAGGGAAAAGTTGGCGCAGTCATGGATGATTGCGGTCTCAATGACGTTTCCGGCAAGCTGATCAGTGATATATCGAGAGGATACCGGCAGAGGGTCGGCATAGCCCAGGCGCTGGTCAATGATCCGGAGGTTCTGATTCTTGATGAGCCAACAGTAGGTCTTGATCCACATCAGATCAAAGAGATAAGAAAACTTATCAAGGATCTGGCGGGCAGGCACACCGTTATTCTGAGCACCCACATTCTCCCGGAAGTCAGCATCCTCTGTAACAGGGTGATCGTTATCAACAAGGGAACAGTGGCCGCGGTGGATAGCCTGGACAACCTCACCTCAGCAGGCTCGGACAAGATGTTTTTACGCATCGATGGGGATCAGCAGGCGATCAAGAAAGCGCTTGATAAACTGAAAGAAATCAAGGCAGTTGAGAGAAAACAGCGGGATTCCGGAGAAGCCGATGGCTTTGTTATTACCCTTGATGATGAAAAACGCGGAAGAAAGAGCATTCATGCCATGATTGAGAAAAACGACTGGCATCTTGAGGAAATGCGCCCGGTTGAAGTGAACCTGGAGGATATCTTCATCCAGTTGGTCACAAAGGAAGGCAAATGAATATCAGAAATATCGCCCTCATTTACTCTCGGGAGCTGAAGTCCTATTTCAACTCATTAACCGCTTATGTGGTGATTGTCATGTTTTTGCTGGTCACCGGTTACTTTTTCTACACTTTGCTTACAACCTTCTCAATCGTCAGCTTTCAGGCCCAGACGGATCCCATGCTGGCCAAGCAGTACCAACTGTTAAATATCAATGAAACAGTTGTCAGGCCGCTATTTGGAAGTATCAGCATTATCATGCTGTTGATGACACCGCTTCTGACCATGCGTCTGTTTTCGGAGGAGAAAAAGACCGGCACGATTGAACTGATGCTTACCTTTCCGGTGAATGATATCGATGTCATTCTGGGCAAATATCTGGCCTGTTTTTCCGTGCTGCTCACCATGATACTGCTTACCGCCACCTATCCCATTCTCCTCGTCGTTCTTGGAGAGCCGGAGGCGAAGCCTATCCTGACCGGCTATCTGGGTCTTATCCTTATGGGGGCGGCATTCATCTCCCTGGGCATATTTGCGTCATCATTAACCGAGAATCAGATTGTTTCAGCTTCGGTGTCCTTTGGCATGCTGTTCTTTTTCTGGTTAATCAGTTATTCCGTTAATCTGGTATCAGCCGGTCTGGGTCAGGTTCTTTCCTATCTTTCGATAAACGAGCATATAGAGAGCCTGTCCAAGGGGGTCGTTGATTCAGAGGATATTATCTATTACCTCTGCTTCATTGCGGTGTTTCTGTTTCTTACCCTCAGAAGTCTTGAAGCGAACAGGTGGAGATAATGAAAGCTAAAGGATTGTTTGCGCCATTGGGCCTTCTGGCCATTGTTCTGATGCTGGCCGGGGGGATGATTTACTCGGTCACCGGTGAAATGGGAACCCTTGCGGTGTCTCTGATATGGGTCGGCCTGCTGATATTACTGCTGTTCTTCTATATGTACTTCCCGGAAATCAGGGATTTCATCACCAAGCGTTCCACAAAATATGCCGTCAATACGGCAATCATGAGCATGATATTCGTGGTGATTATCGGGCTTGTCGGGGTGATGTCGATCAAATACAAGATCAGAGCCGATCTGACGGCCGACAGCCGATATACCCTGTCATCCCAGACGATCAAAATATTAAAATCCCTGGAAGACGACGTGGAAGTGATTGCTTTTTACAGGAGTGATGAACGGACAAGGCAGGCGATGTTCGATCTGCTGGAAGAGTATTCCTATTATTCATCAAAATTCAAAGTCCGTTTCGTTGATCCGGATAAAAGTCCGACGGAAGCAGTGAAACATCGCGTATCGTCATACCGAACAACCTTATTGAAATATGGCGATAAACAGGAAATTGTGGTCACCGAATCGGAAAATAAGATCACCAATGCTCTGATCAAGCTGCTCAGCAAGGAGACGAAGGTTATTTATTTCGTCAAGGGCCATGGTGAGAAAAAGGTTAATAGCAAGGCGGGCGATGGCTATTTACTGATTAAGGAGGCGATTGAAAGGGAGAATCATCAGGTGCGTGAACTGCTGCTGCTCAGCGCCGAAAAGGTACCCGAAGATGCCGCCGTACTGGTGATCAGCGGGCCTGAAGCGAATTTTCTGCCATCAGAACTGAAAAAAATAACCGCCTTCGTAGAAAAAGGCGGGCGGGTTCTCTTTATGCTCGATCCCGGTGGTGCCAACGGGCTGGTAGGTTATCTAAGCGAATTCGGCTTTGAGGTTGGCAACGATCTGATTATCGACACACTGAGCCAGGTATATGGCGCGAATTATCTGACGCCTGTGGTCGTGCAATACCACAAGAACCACCCCGTCACGCATGGCTTTGAACTGGCGACCTTCTTTCCGGCCGCCCGCACCGTTCATATCAAGGAAGATCAGGCCAGGGGAAGATATGACCTGGCCCAAACCAGCGATAAGAGTTGGACGGTTACGGGTGAACTCACCGAAGGTGATCTGACATTTAACCCGGACAAACACACCCGGGGACCCATCAGCGTAGCGGCTGTCGCCGCAGTTGAGGTGGTTATTGACGAGAAAAAAACAGAGGCGAGCCAGGAGAATCTGAAGACATGGGGGAAGATCCTCGTGGTCGGAGATTCAGACCTTGCCAGCAACACCCATCTCAAACTGGCCGGGAATAAAGATTTCTTTCTGAATATGCTCAACTGGCTGGCCGAGGAACATGTGTTGATATCCATCAGGAGAAAGGAACCGGGGTTAACACCACTGATGCTTACATCGATGCAGGGCAAGCTTGTCTTCTGGCTTTCCATGGTGATTGTGCCGTCACTGGTGCTGGTGACCGGCATTGGCGTGACATTAAGAAGAAGGCGGGCTGTGTGAATTTCTCCAAAAAAACGCTTTTCTGGATTATCATACTGATTTTGCTTGCCGGCTCGTTTTATTTCTTCGATGAGAAGAAAGAGGCGGAGAAGCAGTTAATAGAAGCGAGTCTCAGGCTTCTGCCTTTTACCGTAGAAGATGTGACGGAATTCTGGATCAATAACCGGGCCGAGAATCTGCAGATCAGGGTTGTACGTGGAGAGGACGGATGGAAAATCCTGCAGCCGCTGGTCACGAAGGGTGATAAGAAGGCTATCGAAGAGTATTTGAAGATCATCGTTACAGCCAGAAAGGACGCAATTCTTTTTACACAGCCTGAGCCGGAAAAGTTAAAAGAGCTTGGCCTGGATGATCCCAAGATTGAAATGGGATTAAAAGCCGGGGGTGAAGAAACCGTCATTGTCTTCGGCGAGAAAGGTCCGACCCTTAATGTCTCCTATGCCATGTTCAAGGGGAGGCCCGAGGTGTATCGCGTGCATTCCGATCTCAGGACGGAATCGAGCAAGGATGTGTATGCGTTGCGCGATAAGACTATCATTGATTTCGACCCAATGAAGATGAGGCGCCTTGAGATCGTGCACATGGGCAAGGACAGGGTAGTGATCGAGCAGGACAACGGAAAATGGAATATGCTCGAGCCTTCAAGAGGCAGGGCCTCGATGGAAAAGGTGCTGGAAACCCTGTTTGCAATAAAGAACGGCAAGATCAAGGCTTTTATCGATGAAAATCCATCGGATCTCGCCGCATACGGACTCTTTTCGCCGAAGCTTCAATTAAGCATTTATCAGGCAAAAAAGGAAAAGCCATATCAACTCATTATCGGCGATAAAGACAGAAAGACGCGCGGATACTTCGCTACGACCGAACTGGCCGACAAAGTCTTCGATATCGAAGAAGAGACGGTCAAGACTATCCTGCTAAACATGGATAAGTTACAGGACACTGATGCTGCCGGTTGATAAGCCGGGATTTACAAGACGGAGAACTGCACGTCCGGCTCGAATGGTCCATGAAATAGGAAAACTGTTCAGTGCAGGCATCCGTCTCGGCACTTTGACGGGAACGATCCTTTGTGTCCTGCTCATGGCAACCGCGCTGGCTGAAGAGGCTCCATCCCCGGACCGGATCATTCAATTCGGCGATTTTGAATTTGCATTGCCAAAAGGCCTGGGCCGGGAAGGTTTTTACGTTCCCGAAGACAACCCGATAACCAAAGGCAAAGTGGGACTGGGCCGAGCGCTCTTTTTTGATGCCCGGCTTTCGTTTGATAACAGCGTGTCATGCGCCACCTGCCATTCTCCGCAAAACGCATTCGCGGACGGCCTGCCCGTTTCAACCGGCATAGACGGGCAGCAGGGAGCGCGAAATGCGCCAACCATTATCAATCGGGCGTTTTCCAGGGAACAATTCTGGGACGGGCGAGCCAAATCACTGGAAGAACAGTCAAAAGGGCCACTGATCAATCCAGTAGAGATGGGCATGCCAGGCCACGATTTTGTCGTAAAAAAGGTTCGTAAAATCAGGGGGTACAGGCACTGGTTTAAAAGGGTTTTCGGTCGTGATGTGAATATAGACGATCTGGCAAAGGCCATTGCCGCCTTTGAACGCACAGTCGTATCCGGCAGCTCAAGATTCGATGAATACATGGCCGGAAATCAACGAGCGCTCAGCGAGTCTGAAAAACGCGGGCTGGCGCTTTTTGAGGGCAAGGCACGGTGCACCCAGTGTCATGCCGGACCCAATTTTACGGATGAGAAATATCACAATCTTGGCGTTGACTGGGACGGCGCACTCATCGACCTCGGCCGTTATAAAGTCACCGAAAATAAACAGGACATTGGCGCCTTCAAGACTCCCACGCTGCGAGAAATTACCCATACCACGCCCTATATGCACAACGGGGCCTTTGCCACGCTGGAAGAAGTAGTGGAATTTTATAATAACGGAGGCATTGCTAATCCCTTTCTGGATGTTGAAATGCGGCGCCCGGAACGCACGCTGGAACAAATTCTGGACTTTTACGAAAAGGGAAAGCAAGCTGAAGCAGGAAAAAAGCGGGGCTGGCAGATTGAATTAACCCGGCTGAACCTTACAGGGCAAGAGCGGGCAGACCTTGTCGCTTTTCTGAAGACGCTGAGCGGACAGGGCTGGCAGCATATCTCGCCTCCCGATGCTTTTCCGGAATAGGAGATAAGGTTCTCGCGAACAGGAGTCAATCATGTTTTTTCAGAAAAGATGTCGTGAAACGGATCGGCCAACGATCAAATATATATTGCCTGTATTGCTTGGAATATGCCTGTGTGCTGGCGTCGCTATTGCAGTGGAACATAGCCTTTCTGATCGATATGCCATGGAGGTCGATCCGGCAGCGAAACAAAAGCTGGGAGAAAAGACGTTCAATGAAGTCATGGCGTTTTTCCATGCTGCGGAAAAGGCGATTGAAACTAAAGACCTGGAAGCGCTGATGGACCTTTACTCTGAAGACTACAGAAACGGTGATCATGACAAAAAATCGTTAAGGGAGATTTGGAAAAGAATATTTTCTACATTCGATACAATGGCGACGCACCATAACATGAAACTTGTCGATATAACGGCAACGAAGAAAGAGGCAGGCAGAAACACGGTTGTATTTAGCTGCAGCGGTCTTCTGATGGGCGTGCATGACCCGCAAAGGGGTGTTGTCACCATTGACAACTGGACTCAGCAGGATCATGTGCTCGTCAGGGAAGCCGGGAAATGGAAGCTGTTCGGAACCTATGGAAGGGAGCGCAAGCGGTTATGGTTCGATAAGCCTATTCACCCTCTTTTTTAGGGGACCGCTCAAATCATATGAATATAATCAGATTATTTTTCCCGATGCTCGTGATAGCTCTGCTCGCTGGCTGTTCGGATGACAAGGCTGACAAGACTCCGGAAACCAGGGCAAATAAAGAAGCAGAGATGCAGCAGTTATTGCGAGATATTGCAGTGCGTGCCGAGCAGGAAAAGGCAAAGAAACAGCAAAAGATTCTTGAGGAAGAAAGACCTCTGATCATTGGCGTGGTCGGGCCTGAAACGGGCGAGGGATCAAATTACGGCATGAGTGTGGTCAACGGGGTGCTGGCCGCGGCCAGACGATTCAACGCCCAGGGAGGCATCGGGGGCAAAGAGATCAAGGTGCTTCATTATAACGATGAAAACAACATGGCGAACACGAATAAGATCGTGTCGTATCTCATTCGAGAAAAAGCCATCGCCATATTCTCGGCGCCGACAGGGTCGTCTACCTTTTCACCCATACATCTGGTCAATGATTCCAGGACGATTTATGTCTCTATCGGATCAAGGCGGCATATCGAGAGAAGTGGGCCGTTTGTGTTTCGCACAGCCATTCCAGATGAAATGGCAACGGAAGACTTGATAAAATACGCCACCTCGGAACTGGGCTATGTGAATTACGCCCTGATTACATCTTCAATTAACGATTTTTCCCTGGATTTGAGCTCAATGTTCAAGAAGGCGCTCTATAAGAATAATGCCGTAATCAAGGTAGAGACCGATATCTATGACACCTATACAGGGAGTATCAATATAGATCGGGTCATTGATGCAATAAAGGACAGTCCTGATGCCTTACACGGAGTGGTCTTTACCGGGAACTCCAGTAACGGGATCCTGCTTGCAAAGGGGATGAGGGAGGCCGGGTTAAATCTCCCGATCATCGGAGGCGAAGACCTTAAGTCGGCGGACTATCTGAAGGGAGGGGATGCGGTGGAGGGCACCCTGCTGTATTCAACACTGTCTTCGGACAACAAATCAGCAAAAATGGCGGAATTTATCAAGGATTATGGCAAGGCTGAGCCTGATCGGTTCGCCGCTCTGGCCTACGATAGTTTCATGCTGGTCGCCGATGCAATCAAAATCGCGGGCTCAACCAATACCACCCGGGTAAGAGAGGCCATTATCAATCGAAAGGAATGTGAAGGGGCCACTGGAAAAACAAGTTTTTCCCCGGAAGGCGAATCGATCAAACACCCTCTGATCTGCAGAATAAAAGGAGGGAAAAACGGGGGAAGGGTTGTTGTATTGAAGCAGTGATGCTGTTTGGCCTGTGATAGAAGGGCTACCGGTCCACTGATCTACTGCCTGATATTACGCATCTTTTTTAAATGCTGCGCCAGGGAACAAAAGCATTGTGCGAACCCGCAGCGTCTGCTTCAACAGGCTCTTTGATTGAAGATCATCATTTATATGATGGTAAAACTTCATATTGACCTATATCAAGGCACATTGGTGTGTATGCGATAGAAATCCACACATTGCAGCTATTTAATCCAGCAGATACTATAAAAAATGCGGAATAGAGGGCTTGCTGATGGCAAGCAGGTTCGGGTGAAAATTTCTCGATAGGGGCAATTTTTGCAGCTGTCAGGATGCGGGAATAAATCTTATTCTGACCTTGGAACTGGCCAGGGGAAGCAATCCTGGAAATCATTTTATGAGGAGGAGAACAATGAAGACAATACTGAGGATAGCGGTCATGGCCGCATTGGTCATGGGAACATTCACTGCCACAGAGGCGATGGCAGGCGCCGAAGGCAAATGTAAGGCATGTCATCATTTCAGCGCCAAGCACAAGGTTGGCCCGGGGTTGGCAGGAGTTTTCGGCCGGGAAGCCGGCGCTACGAGCTTTGGCAAATACAGCGCCAGCATGAAAAAAGGCGGCTGGGTGTGGAATGAGGAGAATCTTCGCGTATTCCTGACCGACACCAAGAAGGGCATCAAGAAACTGACCGGTGATAGCGGAGCCAAGACCAAGATGAGCCTCAAGCTCAAGGCTGCTAAATTGGATGAGGTCATCGAATTTCTCAAAGGTCTGAAGTAACGGCTGGGGGGAAAGGGGCGGCTTACAATACTGTTTGAAGTTGCTTCGGTTCAGGAAGATGTTCGGAAACCTTTGCTGTCAGCGCTTGCCAATGGTATAAAAGAAACTAATAATCGATGTTGTATTTGATTATCCGATCTGTTTTATAAGGAGACGTATTTATGAAGAAGCACTGCGTGGGGAGCAAGGCTGTTTTTGGGTTTTTGACAGCTGTGATGATTGGAACGCTGAGTCTCGGTGCGACGAGTGCGCTGGCCGGGCATCATAAAAAGAATTATGATGAGATGGTATCCGTGCCGGCCGGAAAATTCATCTACGGACCGGTCTACGCCAAGCAGGAAGTCAACCTGCCTGCCTTCAAGATCGACAAATATGAAGTGACCAATGAGCAATATGCGAAGGTGGTAAAAGGCTTTGAATATGAGCCTGAGAAAGCCCATTTTCCTGCGGTGTTTGTTTCTGAGGTTGAAGCAGAGGCCTACTGCGAGGCAGTTGGCAAGAGGCTCCCCTCTGAGGAGGAATGGGAAAAGGCTGCACGGGGAACCGATGGCAGACTCTACCCGTGGGGAGATGAGTTTGATGAGACTGCTGCGGTTACCAAGGAAACCACGGCTGAGGGGCAAAAAGCCAGAGAAGTGGGATCACGCGAAAAGGGGAAGAGCCCGTACGGGGCCATGGATATGGCTGGTAACGTGTGGGAGTGGACTTCCGGCTACGAGGAACGTTATAGCATCCTCAGGGGCGGGTCATATTATGAGGAAGCCTGGGCTGCCCAGACTATTAGCACCCTTACCAGCATTCCCGATGACGGAAAAGAATATATCGGATTCCGTTGCGCCAAGGGGGGCAAGTAGAGGGGTTTTTTCGGTGCGGAGATAATGGGCTATTCGCATTGTAGGGTTGGCTAGTCATGCAGGGAACATCGTTTCCAGGTCCGTGATGACTGTCTGGATATATCCCGGCTGTTTTTGACGCCACTTATTTGGCCGGTTCGCACATGATGAAGAACCGTCATCTGCTTCTCCTGAATTTGTTGTTCCTTCGTGATGGTTTTGTACGGGTCTGCCGCAAGGCCTGTCCGTAGAGTCTGTTCTTGCATACGATGCTGCATTGGCTGCTGTTGCAGACTATCCTGTTTCAGGAGGTTGTATGAAAACTAAGCGCTCTCACTGGCGGCACTTTTTTGGCGGCGTTGCCCTTTTCCTCCTTATTATTCAATTCTTTTCCGGTCTTGTCCTGACGATGTTTTATCTGCCACATTTGACCGACGCCTATGCCAGTATGCAGAGGATATATAACGAATTAAGCACGGTGGCCTGGCTCAGAGACACGCACCGATGGGCCGCGTTATTCATCGTCGTTTCCATCATCATGCATCTTGTCAGGAGCTTTTTGAGGAAAGATTATCTTAATAACCAGAAAAGTAAGACATTTTGGCTGACGGGTGTCCTTGTCTTTCTTCCTCTGATTGGTTTTTTGCTAACCGGATTTATTCTGCCATGGGAATGGAGAGCGTACTGGTTCATGGAAATGGTGCCCAATTATGCGGGTGAAATCGCCTTTATCGGTCCTGCCTTGAAAGATTTTCTTGTCGATGCCTTTACGCTTAACCGCTCGCTTGTGGCGCATATTCTTATCTTTCCGGTTATCACGCTGGTATTGCTGGAGATTCATACCCTTTCCCGAATACGGAAAAGAAAGGGAGGACTTTCCCGGTATTTCATCGGCCATGGCATACTGACCATTCCTTTTTTGCTGGTCATTGCCGTATTGGCATATGCACTGCCAATGCCCACTCAGGATCCGGAAATCATACCCATGCCATTGGAGGGCGCTTATATCCCCACTGTTGAGTGGTTTATTCTTATCTTCTATGTACCATATATGCACGTTAAAGGGTTTGTGGCGCCATTGCTTGGCTTATATATCCCGTTGCTTATTTTTCTGGTATTGGCCTTTTTCCCATATTTTCTCCGCAAGAAGGAGGGCGCTGACGAGGCGACAAAAGAAGCTGCCTCTGTCGAGAGGGATAGTAAATTTAGCAAGATATTAAAGCGCATTCACCGGGTTCCCGGGCTTGGTCCTCAAACCAAGGTGTTAGCCGCTCTGGGCGTATTCATGGTCGCCATGACCCTGTTCGGCCCACTTTATGCGGGAACATCCGTATCGCCAACCATGGGCTGTAATTCCTGCCACAATGTTGCTTCAGGCCTGCGGATGGGCGTGCCTCCGATAACATTCAAGGACAGAGATAAAAACCCACTGCTTGAGAATAGTGAGTGGATGGTGCAACACTGGTTTTATCCCCAAATTTACTGGTAGGAAGAACATGCGAGCGGGCTGGTAGCGGCAGGTCCGACGCACTTGATTCACATCAAGGAAAAACAGGGATTGAAACGCCATGTTGACGAAAATGATTGTGTATGCAGGACAAACCGATTGGCGAACACGATGGGTTGTATGCAGGCCCGAATTGACACGACTGAAAATCTTCGCCGCTCAACATGATTGTTTAACAACTCTGTTGATGTTCGCGTCCGTGACCTGCTATATTGTTTTTCTACGTGGATAAAAAGCGGAAAGCTTGAATACTGCATATCAGGAGGAAAAACGTTTTGATCCTGAAGTACAAAAGAGAATTATTAAGTAGCGTATTGCTTGCTCTCGCCATTGCGATAGCAGGCTGTGATGGCGCAAATGGATCTTCCGCCTTGCCGGAGGTAGGACCTGAGGCCGTCACCAAGCAGTTCTATGAATATATTTCTGAGTCGAAACTCAGAGGAGCAACTCCCGCCAAAGCGGCATATAAACTGATTGATGGGGAGGCCTCCAATATAAACATTCATCAGTTCCTGGAAATCATTAAACGTTATCCGCCGGGATTCGTAGTTGATGTAGGCAAGGCCAAGATAAGCGGGACTCAGGCCGTGGTCGCCATAAGCTATAAGATGCGTTCCAGTTTTGGTGGTGCATATACGGTGGAAGGAGAGCTTCCCCTTAACGTGGATCAGGATACCCATACCTGGAAGATTGATTTTACGGGTGATACCTATGGTATGCAAAAGGATGAGTTTATGGCTCTCGAGCCGGAAAACTCACAGTAAAGGAGTCAAGCATGGATGCTGCAAAGGCGGCTGACTGGATCAGGGAACAGATCAGGTTAAAAAAGGGAAAACCAATCCCTTCCCATGTTAACTTTTTCTACTGTTTCGGTGGCATTTCACTGTTTCTGATTCTTATCCAGTTGGTCACGGGTGTGTTCATGCTGTTTTTCTATACAGCCGAGCCCGATAAGGCATTGAACAGTATTATACATTTGAGCAATGAAGTGCCACTGGGGTGGTTGTTTAACAATCTGCACCGGTGGGCGTCCACTCTTCTTCTGGCAACCGTATTTTCCCATATGGTCATCGTATTTTATTTGAAGGCCTATCAAAGTCCAAGGCAGCTCACCTGGGTGTCCGGAGTGGGCCAGTTACTGATGGTGTTCCTGCTGTTAGTCACCGGGATTATTCTTCCTTGGGACTGGAGATCCTACTGGTCTTTCGCGATCTGGATGGATTATGTCGGATCATGGACGATTGGAGGCGAAGCACTCAAGAATCTGTTTCTCGATACGTTTACCCTCAATGCGGCGTATTATACGCATATACTGGCAATTCCAATCATTCTTGCCCTGCTTTTGAGATTTCATTTTAAAATGGTGAAGAAGCATGGGATATCCGAGCCTCTATAGGCATCATGGGAGGTAGTGAGTGATGGCAAGCGAGAAACAAGAACTTATCTTTGAAGGGGATAAATATGATCCTCCCTATCCTCAAAATTTTCATGCTTTCTGGCCAAGGCATGCGGTCAAAGCCACGATACTGATATCGATCATATTGGTGGGGCTGCTGTTGTTGGCCTATTTCTTCATGATGCCGGCTGATATCAATATGCCGCCTCTGCCCAACGAAGGCATGGGCGTACCCGCACCTGACTGGTATCTGTTTTTTTTGTTTCAGCCCTTCTGGTACCTGATCGGAGATAATGCAAAATGGTTATCTATTGGTACATTCTGGCTTCCTTTCATGGCAGTGGCTTTTCTGTTTCTCGTGCCGGTTATTTTTCGCAGGCGGAAGAAATCCCGCGATAGAATGAAGGTTTCCACCAAGGTTATTTCTGCCGTTGTTATCGGGGTTGTATGGTTTGCTTCGATGGGAGCCGTGGTTGGCAGTGGATATCCAGCCAAGACACAGGGGTGTATGTCCTGCCACAATCCCATGATGGGTGTCAGGCAGGCCTTGCCACCTGCTAATATCGGAGAATATTACCGGGTTGCGCGTCAGAGGCAGGTTAATCTTGGCGGTTACAATATCGGCGGTCAGGGAGGGCCCGGTTCTTACAAGGACGCGAACTGGCAACTCCGGCATTTCTATGAACCCACGATGACATGGTGACCCCAGGTTCTATTCCACACACACTGTTGACTGCATTGCCCCAATATATTCTGTATGGGCTGATTCTTTTGTGCGGGATTTTCTCCGCAGGCGCGATAAGTAGTGCGTCGGATAGTTTAAGCGATGTGGTGGCAAAAGAGCAGGTAATCAGGGAAATAGCGCTTCCCGAGGGCCTTAGTTCAGCTCAGTCGATTGCTGTAGACGCGGCAGGGCGGGTCTGGTTTTCTGAAAAAATCGGAAAAAAACTGGCCGTGTTCGATCCGATAACAAATGAATTTAAGACCCATACCCTTCCGGCATCGTGGGGGAACGTAGGGTTTTCAAAGTTCGCCCTGAGTCCGGATGGAGACATCTGGTTCACCTTGAACCGATGGGTTGAAGATGGAAAAGATCCTCACATGCTGGGCCGTTTTACGCCTGCCGATGGATATTTTACAAAATACAATCTCTCTATCGGAGTTCTTCCCAAAGAGATATTAGTCGATGCCAGGGGCATGATCTGGTTTTCGGCCTACAATAAAAACGGTCTGTACCGTGTGAACCCGAAAAATTTCGCTATCAAAGGCTATGCCATACCTGCTGCAAACAGCTATCCCAGCGGGCTTGCCAGCGACAGGAATGGAAACATCTGGTTTTCCGCAGCCAATGCCAACAAGATAGGAAAGTTTGTTCCTGGAAAGGACGTGTTTTATGAATATGAATTGCCCACACCCTTTGCCAATCCAGGGGCAATCTCCATTGACAAGGATGGCAAGGTATGGTTTGTCGAAAGCTCGGCAAACAGACTAGGGCTGTTTTACCCTGATTTACAACGCTTCGACGAGGCCATCATTCCTACTCCAAACAGTTCACCCAATGCCCTTGTGCACGATAGCAGCGGGAATGTCTGGTTTCTGGAATACAGGGGAAATAAAGTTGGCATCTTCAACCCGAAGTCAGCGATTTTCCGTGAATTTACCATCCCCAACTTCAGCAGCCTGCCGGGAGATATGGCCATTGATCACAAGCGGTCCATACTCTGGTTTACACAAGGCTCCACGGAAGCAAAGCGATTGGGTATGCTATCCATGGATAAGGTTTTGGCGAGTCCTGGCAAGTAGAAAGAGTTTGGCTATTTCGTAGCAGTTCCGTAACTCAAGAGATAAAATTCATGCAAAAAATACGGTTTGAAACCAGAGGATAATACAGTGAGAAAAGCCACCGTTTTTTGGATCATTTTCAGTTGTTGCTTATGCTCCTCCGCATGGGGGGACGGCGCCTTTAAGTCATTCGAGGTAACGACTGCCCATACTTTCCCGACAAGGATTGCGATTGATAAATCCGATACGGTCTGGTTTATCGAATCGAACCTTAATAAAATCGGGCAGTTTCAGCCTGGCCAGAGCGCCTTTTCAGAATACGCAATTCCTACCCGCCGGGCACTTCCCGGAGATATAACAGTCAGTGGCCAGGGGAAGGTGTGGATCACCGAAATGGATTCAAACCAGCTCGGTGTTTTCGATCCTGTCTCCCGGTCATTTCGGGAATACGATATTCCGACCATTGACAGTCATCCGTACAGGATTGCAGCGGATAGCAAAGGCAATATCTGGTTTACGGAATTTTATGGCAATAAAATAGGCATGTTTGATCCCCGAAAAGAGGTGTTCAGCGAATATGTCATTCCCACTCCTTCAAGCCGGCCATCCGGCATTGCGGCTGATCAGAAAGGGTTTATATGGTTTATAGAAACTGAGGGGAATAAGCTGGGCAGGCTGGACCCCAAGGATGGCGCCATCGTTGAGTTCGAGTTGCCATTGCCTTTTGAAGCTCCGGGTGATGTTGTTGTTGATGATTCCGGCGTGATCTGGTTTGGCGGGCGAAAGGGACATAGCCTGATCATGTTTAATGCTGCAACGGAGAGTTTTGATGCCTTTCCAATGCCCAACCGCGGAGTCAGTGAGTCTTTGGCGGTAGCCAAAGATGGGAAAATAATTTGCACCCTGAAAACCAGCAGCAACATCGCTTTATTCGACCCGGAAAAGAGGGCATTCCTGGAGGTCAATGGAGCAATGGGCAAGAGTAAGCCCAATGGGATTGATGTTGATTCCAAAGGAAATATCTGGTTTGCTGACACGCCAAGGAATGCACTGTTCAAAATGGATATAGCAATGGTGCGGAAACTGTGGGAGAAATAACTCCTTCGGGCTATTGAGGACTGATGAAGCATGAATAAGCACTTGTGGGCAGGAGCTCTGTTTCTCATCGTGATTGCCACGGCCGTTGGCGTGCTGGTTATTCCCAACCCTTTGGGTGGGAAGATATTGGATGAAGCCAAGTACAGAGGCTATGTTGCCTATACCCCTGATGAGGCAGTGACCATTGCCTACACCCGATGCACCACCTGTCACGATGCGGAAAAGATGCTCAAATACTGTGCCCGTTGCGGGCCTCCTTTTATCGTCGTTTCCCAGACGATGAAGAAGTATGTGGAATTGATGAACGAGCAAGGTGGAGATTTCAGACCATTTTCTGATGCCGAGACGGTTGCGATCACACAGGCCTGGAACGCCCTGGTGGGTAACTGGGAAGCTGACTGGGGCTTAAAGGACGTCACAAAGCTTCTGCAAGGCGATGTCGCACTGACACATTTGGCTAGAACACCAGTGGAAGAAAGACCGATAGAGACGGCCTTGAAGGACAAGCGCGCCCCCGGCGCATATAAGGAAATATACGACAAGTAAATGCTTAAGGCAGGAACATATTGCAGGTTAATCCAGCCTTCTGTCATGGTTCCAAAGGAGCCTTTTATCATTTGAAAATGGTACAGGAAACCACTTCGCCGATGTCCGTTTTGGCCTGCTGCGTGGAGAAACTTGTTTTGATTTGGCCAAAATGCCCTGATTTTGAGCAATCAATTTGTCCGGCTGGGATGTTGCATTTTGACCACCATGGTCAATACCCGGCTACATATTGAAGCTGCGCAACTTTTCTTCATCCAGTATACGAACAACCTTGCCCCTTACGCTGATCAGCTCGTTTTCACTAAGCTGTTGTAAGACCCTTGATAAGGTCTCTGGCGCCAGATTCAGGTGTGATGCAATGGTGGCCTTATTTGCAGGCAGATCGACGTCTTTTCCTTCATGCTCGGTACCCACTGTGCTTTGATGTTGTAACAGATAGCCGATAACCCGTTGCTCGCTTGAGTCCAGGGCCAGAGATTCCAGCCTCGTTGCCAGAAGGTGTATACGCCGGCTCAATCCGGCGAGCATATCAAGGGTAAAACTTGGAACCTCCTTGATACACTGAAAGACTACGTCCTTGGGGATAAACAGCACCTTGGCCTGCGACATGGTCTGGACGGTTGCCGGAAATGGTTTGTTCAGAAACATTGCGGCTTCGGCAAAGCTCTGGCCCGGTCCTACGATTCTGACCACATGTTCTTTCCCTTCCATGGATATAAATGAGATTTTAAGGCTTCCATGTACCGCAATGTAAAACCCTTTGCATGGGTCTCCCTTGTGAAACACAAACGCACCCTTTTCCAGGTCAATAAAACGTGATTGATCAACGATAAGTTTGAGATAGGTTTCGTCCACTTCCTTGAACAAAGGAATGGTTCTGAGGACTTGATAAATTAGATCATCACGCATGTGTGCGTCTTCCCCCCCCGGATGCTCTCTTGATGTCACAAAGATGACATAGCGTATCTGAAACGTTTCGGGGAAACAGTGTAAGTGATAATATTGACCAAGATCAAGGATTGGAGGCCGGAGACTTGATAAACAGGAGCATTCTATAATGGGGCAAAGCCAATTGATGTTAGCACCGGATGAGTCAGCTCCTTTCTGCGCCTGGTCGGATGATTATCTGGTAGGCATCCAAAGGATGGATAAGCAGCATAATGCCCTGCTTTCCACACTGAATACATTGCACAACATTTTAATGAGCCACGGGGCTCATGCTCTGATCGATAAGACGCTGTCTGATCTGGTACATCAAACCAGGGTACATTTTCACACCGAGGAAGAGTTCATGAAGGTGCATGGTTACCCGGATTATCAGGATCACAAGGAATTGCATAACATTCTTCTTTGCCAGCTTGAAGGCGTGCTGGAAACACAACAGGAACTGGAATCTCATCATATCCAGCAATCATGGGCTGAAAAACTGGATCTCGCCGATTTTCTGCGCGCATGGTTCATATCCCATATTATTGACGCGGATAAAAAGCTGGGGACCTTTCTGAAAAGTAAGAAGGTTGAATAGTCACCGGCTCAACAGTTTCCCGCCAGGCCCCACAGGAATCGACCCAATCCGGGTTAAATATTAGGAGCGCAGGCATGTTGAAACTGAAAGTATTGCCACGACCGGAAGTTTTCCTGCAGTTGATGCCAGACGTTCTTCAGGCGCAGACACTGGAGTTGTTGCTCGGCCGTATCTTTCCTTCCGGTCGGCGGAAGTACCTGCAGCCAATCTCTGAAAAACTTTTTTTGTTCCGTACTCCGGGGGGCGAGATTGAACTGTTCATGCATATTGACCTGCAAGGAATACATATTATCCCTCATGCAGAGCAAGCGCCTGATGTCACTATTTGCGGCGATTTGGCAGCATTGATTGCACTTTGCCTCGGTCTAGAAGATACCGACACACTATTTTTTTCCCGCCGCCTGTTGCTTACGGGGGACACCTCCACAGGCCTGATGTTCAAAAATATCCTGGCCAATCTCGATTTTGATCTGCGTGCTGAGCTTGATCGTCAACTGGGAAAACGTGTGGCAGGTATGCTTTGGGGCATGGCAACACAGGCGATTAACACAATTGAGTTTCTCGATCAGCGGCTTGTCCATGTCGGCGCTGCTATTGGGGAGAAGTTCGGCTTGCCATCAGATGAGAAAGTAAAGGCGCTGGAGATGGAGTTACGCAGCCTGGGTAAGGAGCATGCGGTGCTCAAACAGCGTCTGGAGCGGCGACACCGGCCTGCAAATGTAAAACAGGCCGCCTAGTGGTTACGCGTGATACAAAACCGGAACTGGTTTGCCCGGCAGGCAACCTGGCTGCACTAAAAGCGGCTGTGGATGCAGGTGGCGACACCGTCTATCTTGGTTTCCGCAATGCCTCCAATGCGCGTAATTTCGAGGGGTTGAATTTCAGCCGTGAGGAGGCGGAGGAGGGTATCTGTTATGCACACGGTCGGAACGCACGCGTCTTCGTAGCGGTCAATACATCGCCCGATCCACACGATGCCGTTCCCTGGACCTCCTCCATCGATATGGCGGCACAACTGGGTGCAGACGCGGTTATTCTCTCCGACATTGCCCTGCTGACCTACGCGAAAGAGAATCATCCGAATTTGCGCCGTCATCTTTCCGTGCAGGCCAGCGCTGGCAACTACGAAGCTCTGAACTTTTATGCACGCGAGTTCGGCATCCGGCGCGCCGTCATGCCGCGCATTCTGACGCTGGATGCAATTCGCGAAATTTGTTCCAAAACCAGTGTGGAGATCGAGATATTTGTTTCCGGCGGACTTTGCGTGATGGCCGAAGGCCGCTGCTGGCTCTCCTCCTACATCACTGGTGATTCACCGAATATGAATGGTGTATGTTCACCGGCACATGCCGTACGTTTCGAGGAGCAGGACGGTACATTGGATGTCAAACTGGATGGCATGCTCATCAATCAGTTTGCTCCCGGTGAAGCTGCCGCCTATCCAACGCTATGCAAGGGTCGGTTTGAGGCCTGTGGCATGCAGGGGCATGTGATGGAAGACCCCTATAGCCTGAATGCATTGGAAATGTTGCCGGAGGTTTTCGCTGCAGGTGTGCACGGCCTGAAGATCGAAGGCCGCCAGCGCAGCAAGCATTATGTGCGCACGGTAGTCTCCACCTGGCGTGCAGCAGTGGATGCCTGTGCGCTCGATTCACATGGTTATGCGGTGCAGAAAGAGTGGATGGCCAGTCTGGATGCAACAAGTGAGGGAGGCGCTCACACGACAGGCGCCTATGAAGATGCATGGCGGTGAATCATTCGCTGCCGGCATCCAGGATGAAAATTGCTGTCGGGCCATTACTGTTCGGTTGGCCGGAGGTGAAGATTCGGGAATTCTACCTGTCGCTCATGGAAGAGAGCGATGTGGACATTCTCTATATCGGTGAAGTGGTCTGCTCCAAGCGCACAATTTCCGGTATCGAATGGCAGCTCAAGCTGGCCGGGCAGCTGCAGGAGTCAGGCAAGGAAGTGGTACTCTCCACGCTGGCCATGCCGACGACAGAAGACGAACTGCAATCCATCCGCGATCTCATTGCTGCGGCCAGGGAGATGGGTCTGACCATTGAAGCGAACGATATGGCTGCGGTTGCCATTGCTTCAAAACTTGAGTCTGAATTCGTAGCCGGACCACACCTGAATGTCTACAGTCATGGCACGCTGGAACAAATGTTCCGGAATGGGGCAAGGCGTGTTGTATTACCGTTGGAGCTTCCGGCAAGGGACATTCCCGATGTGATCAAAGAGAGCGATGTCGAACTGGAATATTTCGCCCATGGACATTTGCCGTTGACGTTCTCTGCCCGCTGTTATGCCGCCCGCGCACATGGCTTGAGCAAACAGGATTGCCGGCATGTCTGCTTCCTTAATCCTGAGGGAAACGCGATGCATACGCTGGATGACCATGATTTCGCAACCATTAACGGTATCCAGATTATGTCGCACCGCCCGTTCACAGCGATAAATTATCTTGCAGCCTTAGCCGGGTTCGGTGTGCGTATCCTGCGCCTTTCTCCGCAGGCTTCCGGTATGTTTGAAATAGTTCGTCATTTCCGTGCCGCTGCAGATGGTCGGCTGGCAAGCGATGCGGCGTTGAGCGCCCTTACGGGCGGTGATCCTGCAAGTGAGCGTTTCTGTAACGGCTATTACCATGGTCGGCAGGGGCGAGTCTGGGTGGATACTTGTGCGGCAGAGGAGCAGTAAACATGGGCGGCCCTCGATGGGGGTCGTTGCCCTCACTTTATATGGCTTTGTTCCTGTCGCAGATTGTTTTTCCAGCCGCTATTGCCAGTGATAGCCCCGGGACCATTCCAGTGAAGAAACGCTCAGCAGAGAGCAAGGTATTCACCAACCGACTAGTCCGCGAGAACAGCCCTTATCTTTTACAGCATGCCCACAACCCGGTGGATTGGTATGCGTGGGGAAAAGAGGCATTCGATAAGGCGAGGCATGAGGATAAGCCGATCTTTTTGTCGATTGGCTATTCCACCTGCCACTGGTGCCATGTCATGGAGCGGGAGGCATTCTCCGATCCCGAAGCGGCGGCACTGATCAACCGTGTGTTTATACCGGTCAAGGTGGATCGTGAAGAACGGCCGGATATCGATGAAGTGTACATGACTGTGGCGCAGCTGATGACGGGCCACGGTGGTTGGCCGTTGAACATCATCATGACGCCGGACAAGCAACCGTTTTTTGCCGCTACTTATTTGCCGAAACAATCACAATACGGCCGTCCAGGCCTGATGGAACTGATTCCTCGCATTGAAGCGGCGTGGAAGGAAGACCGGGATAATATTTACAAAATCACCACCAGCGTTACGAGTGCCTTAGGCCAGATGTCCGGCAATGTTCGTTCGCAGGGAAAGCTTAAACCCGCTGTGCTTAACAAGGCGTATGAGCAGCTTGCCGGAGAGTTCGATACAGAACATGGTGGTTTCGGGCAGGAACAGAAATTTCCGCGACCGCACAATATGCGTTTTCTGCTGCGCTACTGGAAGCGGACTGGCAATATGGATGCGCTTTCCATGGTCGAGAAAACCCTTCACACCATGAGGAACGGCGGTATTTACGATCATATTGGCTTCGGTTTTCACCGTTATGCCACGGACCTGGCCTGGCGTGTACCCCATTTTGAAAAAATGCTTTACGATCAGGCACTGATTAGTACAGCTTATATTGAGGCATGGCTGGCCACGGGGGATGAGGCCTATGCCGATACGGTGCGTGAGATATTCACGTATGTTTTGCGCGATATGAGTGCGCCCGAAGGTGGTTTCTATTCGGCTGAGGATGCGGACAGTGAAGGCGAGGAGGGTCGCTATTATCTGTGGGATGAAGCCGAGGTTCGCAAGGCTCTGGATAAAGAAACCGCAGATTTGTTTATGCGGGTATTCAATGTTCAGCCCGGAGGAAATTTCGTTGATCCCGTTAGTGGCAAAATGGATGGACGCAATATCATCTACCGCAGCAGGGAATGGCCGGAGTTGGCAAACCAACTGGATATCAACGACGGAAAATTGCGCCGCCGAATGCGTGAGGCGATCATTAAATTACTGGCCGTGCGCGAGAAACGTGTCCACCCATATCTGGATGACAAGGTGCTTACCGACTGGAACGGCCTGATGATTGCGGCGCTGGCCAAGGGCGCAAGGGCGTTGGACGAGCCGGAATACGCCCGCGCCGCGAGCAAGGCAGCCGGGTTTATTCTCAGGCAACTTCGCACCAAAGATGGCCGTCTGCTACACCGCTTTCGCAAGAGCAAGGCCGGGATTGCGGCTACGCTGGACGACTACGCCTTCTTCGTCTGGGGACTTCTGGAGCTTTATGAGGCGGAGCATGATCCGGCCATGCTGGAAGCGGCGATTGAAATAAATCGCATTATGCTGGGCGATTTTGGTGACAAGGAAGGTGCCGGCTTATACACCACTGCGAAGGATGCCGAGGCACTGCTTGTGCGCAGCCGGCAAGGCTACGATGGGGCTGTTCCATCCGGTAATTCGGTGGCACTGTCCAACCAGCTACGGCTGGCCCGGATCACAGGCTCCACCGAACTTGAGGAGGCGGCACAGGATGTGATGAGTGGATTTTCCGGCCAGATTGAGGCTTCGCCATCCGGATTCACGCACTTTATGCTGGGCGTTGATTTTGCCTTTTCCGAGGGTCATGAGATCGTTATCGTGGGGGACAGAGACACGACAGATACGCAGGCCATGTTGCGGGAGTTATCACAGCGCTTCATGCCCAACTCCGTGACCCTGCTTCTGCCCACCAGTGCGGAGAAACGAAGCCAGATCACTTCTCTGGCCCCGTTTACAAAGCTTTACAAGCAGGTGAATGGGCGTGCCACCGCATATGTCTGCCGAAATTATTCTTGTAACCAGCCGACGACAAGCGTCGATAAAATGTTGAAGCTTCTGGATGGGGAAAATGGGGAAACATCTGAATGAGCGTATGGGAATTTTGTCTGGATAGTTCCAGAAATGAAAGAGCTAGAGGTGAAGAATGAAATGTAGAGTGATGACGTTTCTTTTGATATTTCCGGTGGTCATGACTGCCTGCGCCTGGGTCAAGGTCAGCCCTTCAGCGGAGAAGGTTCGGTTGCTGGAAACACATCAGGTGGTAGGCTGCAAAAAGCTCGGAAAAACAACGACATCTGTACTGGCCAAGGTCGGTTTTGTTGCGCGCAACAAGGCAACAGTGGAAGAGGAACTGGCTTCGCTGGCACGGAACAGCGCCGCGGATATGGGTGGAGACACCATTGTGCCGGTAAGCAAGGTTGTGGAAGGAGAGCAGAGCTTTGCCGTATACAATTGTTCAAAGCCGTAAATTATTCGTGTTCAGGCACAAGGCCCGTCTCAACGCCGCCGTAAATGGATCACTGAACCACCTGCTAACGCGACAAAACCGGAGTCATTGATCCTTGCCCGGCCCCATCTACAGCTTCGGCGACTATCTAAAACAGCGCTTTGCGATGAAAGTGCACAAGGTGACGGTGCATGCCGGTTTTTCCTGCCCCAACCGTGACGGTGCCAAGGGACATGGCGGTTGCATCTATTGCAACAATGGGAGTTTCAATCCCAATACCCGGCGGACTGAACCTGATATTGCTGCCCAGATCAAAGCCGGTCGGCAGATCGTCAAAAAGCGCACGGGGGCAACAAAAGTGCTGGCATATTTCCAGGCCTATTCCAACACCTATGCACCGGTGGAGCGTCTGCATTTTCTTTATGAACAGGCTCTGCACTGCCCCGGCGTTGTAGGTCTGGTGATTGGCACCCGTCCCGATTGCATTTCTGATCAGGCGCTGGATTTGCTCGTGCAGTACCAGCAAAAGGGATATGAGGTGTGGTTGGAGTACGGTCTTCAATCAGCCCATGACGAAACCCTGCATCGCATTAACCGCGGGCATAACTTCGCCGATTATCGGGATGCCGTCCAGCGTACGCGTTCTCGAGGACTACCGGTTTGCACCCATTTGATTCTTGGCCTGCCCGGTGAGGATCGGGCCATGATGCTGGAAACACTTGCCCGCGTACGGGAGGCAGGTACGGACGGCATTAAGCTGCATCCCCTGCATGTGGTGCGTCATACCATGCTGGCGCATGAATGGCGAAGGGAGAACATGCACCTGCTGACCCAACCCGAGTATGTCAGTCTTGCCTGTGACATGCTGGAGCGTATGCCTGCCAGTTGGGCGGTGCACCGGCTGACTGGCACCTCCTCAGGAGATATCCTGCTGGCTCCGGACTGGTGTGCGCACAAGTGGGCAGTGATCAACGCAATTTATACGGAAATGCATCGGCGCGGCCAACGGCAGGGTAGTGCCGTACAGGATAATGGTCACATGCCCGCCACATACAGCTCGAGGGAAGATATAGGCAGGGCCGTGTCTTGCTGAAAGAAGGACTTTCTATGAGCCGATCATTTTTGGTAGTGGACGCTTTTGACTGGAGCGGACATGACTTGCCCACACTGGTTCGACTTCTGTATGGAGCACCATTGGAATGAGGTTGTGCGAGTTCCCTGGATTGGTGATGGAGATGTTAAATGGCATTCCTGATTTGCTGAATAACGTATTCAATTTCATTTTTTGTTGTGTTCCTTCCCAGGCTAAACCGAATAGTTCCCATGCCTGTCTCTGACGATATGCCCATAGCTTTTAACACGGGGGATAATTCAATAGCCCCCGCATGACAGGCTGAGCCTGTTGATGCGGCGACGCCATCCAGTTTGGCAAGAAGATCCGGTCCGGACTGGCCGATGAAGGAAACATTGAGTGTGTTTGGCAATCGTGCAACGGGATGTCCGTTTAGAACGACACGTTCCTTGAATGCTTCTTGCAAGCTTGCCCAAAAGTACTCTCTTAGTTCGAGGATTTGCGGTGATTCAATCCAGTCCTGTGCAAGCTCACAGGCTGCACCCAGCCCGACATCCAACAGCACATTTTCGGTTCCGGCACGTCTCCCTGATTCATGTCCCGCACCATGCATAAAAGGTTCAATTTGAATGCCATCGCGGATGTAGAGCGCGCCGACCCCTTTTGGCGCATAGACCTTATGTCCGGCCAGGGACAAAAAATCCACACCAAGCTCCGAGACCCTGGTCGGAATCTTGCCAAGCGATTGTGCCGCATCTGTATGAAACAACACATTCCGCTCGCGGGTCATGCGTGAAATCTCCGCAATCGGCTGGATCGTACCCACCTCGTTATTGGCATGCATGATGCTCACCAGAATGGTTCGATCCGTTATTGCGCCTGCCACATCATCGGGGTCCACCATGCCTGTGGAATCCACGGGCAGATAGGTCACCTCGGCGCCTAATGTTTCCAGAAAACGGCAGGGATGAATGGTTGCGGGGTGCTCGATCTGCGAGGTGATGATGTGATTGCCTTTATGAGACAAGGAAAAAAATGTTCCTTTGATGGCATGATTGTTCGACTCGGTGCCACCGCTGGTGAAGACAATTTCCTGTGCCGTGCAGCCCAATAAGCCGGAAATCTGGCCGCGTGCGCGTTCCACCGCCTCCTTTGCAGGCAGGCCCGCCCAGTGAGGGCTGGAGGGATTGCCGTAGTGCCTGGTCAGATAAGGCTGCATGGCATCTACTGCCTCAGGTGCGATAGGGGTGCTGGCGTTGTAGTCCAAATAGATCTTTTTCATCTCATGCCTCTCAATCAAAAGCGATCTTGGCAGTTCACCCGGACTATGCATCAATACTGCCGTGCACTTGCCAATCATTCGAATACGCGGTTACGCTCTCGTTCCCCGGAATCCGTTACGAACAAAACTCCGGCGCACAAAAAGACCGCAGGTCGTTTGGACGTCCGTAAGGGCGGGGCGAAGCCCTGAGGGGCAAGCCCGAATCAATCATCACGACGATTCATGAAGCGCCCGGTCTAAAAACCCTCCAGCACCTTGTTTTTCAGAGTAATTTGTTGATTTCATGCTTCAATAATTGTTCTGTTACCACCCCAGCATGGAAGTAACTGATCATGCCGTCTTTGTCTATAAAGTAGGTGGTTGGCATGCCATACAGGCCAAAGGCATCTCTGATCTCTCCTGTTCTATCCAGGCCAGCTGGAATGGTCAGTCCGATTTTTTTCATGAATGCTTTTGCCTTGCTCTCCGTGTCATCGACCGCGATGGCCAGAAGCACAACATCTTGCGGCGCGTATTCACGGGCAATCTTTTCAATCACGGGTGTTTCTTTGCCACAGGAACGGCACCAGGATGCGAAAAAATTAATGACCACAGCTTTTCCCCGCTGGTCATTTAAGCGAAAACCCCTCCCATCAAACAGGGCAACTTCAAAATCAGGGGCGGCTTCCATTGCGGCCTTGGGGGCGGTTGTTTCTCCGCTACAGCCCTGAACAAGCAGTATGCCGCCCGCGAGAAGCACCAGCAGGAGAACGCGGAGTTTGGCTTTTATCATAATCAATTCTCCCGGAAAAAGAACCATCGCTTTTCAGCTTGGTCGTTATAAAAGGCGCGAATCTTTACAAAAATATCCGCGATCACCTGGGGGTCCAGAGGCGGTGAAAACCGGCCATATAACCGTCCCCTGGGATCGACAAGAAAGATGGTCGAATTATGGGTAACTTCATAACTGGCATCTTCGACTGTTTCGGGATCAACGAAATATAAAGCGCCCATTTGCCGGGTCAATACATCGATCTGAGCCTTGCTGCCGGTGACACCTGCAAACCCGTCATCGAAATAGGAAACATACTTTTTTAACACTTCCGGCGTGTCCCGCTTCGGATCTACGGAAACAAAAATGCCCTGAATCTCCGGAACAGCAGCCGGGTTGCGTTTAAGCATACTAAACGCTGCTCCCATGATACTCAGAGTAGCGGGACAAACATCCGGGCAGTGGGTATAACCAAAGAAAATAAAGCTCCATTTTCCTTGCAGACTCTCCAGATTGAAGGTCTTGTTATCAGCAGCCACCAGATTAAAGGCCGTCAACTCCCTCGCCTCCCAGAAAAGATAATCCTCGATCTCAACGGGGGCCCGAACGATGGTATCGGAGCTTAAGCGCCAACCAACAAAGGCAGTGACAGCCACGGAGATAACCATAAAGAGCGCCAGGCTCACTCTGGAAAGAAGCCGTTTTCTTTTCATCTGGATAAGTATGTCAAGAAGCCCAAAAGAAGAAAGTCTTGATGTTTCATAATAAATGTGAAGCAGGACAAAACAAACGTGCCGCGGTATATTAGCAACGTATGAATGAATTTGCACACAGCGAGGATGGTAATGAATAAACAAATACCGGTATTATTGCTTGTGTCAGGGCTGATCGTGATCGCTCAGATCGCCACTGTCGATGCTGCAATGACTGAAGAAAAAGCTAATCTGAGTGCGTCGGATCGGGGGGATACCGGCGAAGGCGCTTACATGGGATACTGTCTTCCCTGTCACGGCATGGAAGGAAAGGGAGACGGGCCTCTGGCTGACAGCCTCGGAGAGGATATAAAGCCCAGAGACTTTACTAAAGCGGAGTATATGTCGGGCCGTACTGATGAAGAACTGTTCAAGGTTATTAAATTCGGCGGGGAAAAGTCCGGTTTTTCGGACGCCATGCCTGACTGGGGTTACAACTTTTCCGATGCGGACATCAAAGCCATTGTGCAATACATAAGAAGTGATCTCTGCAAGTGTAAATATAAGGGTGGGTCTGGCGACTGATTTCCAGCAGGTATAAGAGATGGCAACGAGTCCTAACCGGCGATTCCGGGACGATATCTACGAGCAATTCACTCGTATCGGCAAGGCCATTTCCAGTCCCAAGCGGCTGGAGCTGCTTGATCTGTTATGTCAGGGAGAACGAACTGTAGAAGCATTGGCCAAGGCAGCTAATTTAAGCGTGGCGAACGCATCCCAGCACTTGAAGAAACTGCAGTCAGCCCGTCTGGTGGATTCTGAAAAATCCGGCTCCTTTGTCACTTACAAGGTTGCGGATGAGTCAGTCTATTCTTTTTTCCATACCATGCGGGTGCTCGCCGAACATCGTCTGGCTGAAATAGAGCAGATTACACGGCAGTTCATGGAAGGCAGAGACGGTATGGAGGGCGTGGATCGGGCAGCCCTTCTGGAGCGTGCCCGCTCCGGCGATGCCATTGTTCTTGATGTGCGTCCTCCGGAAGAATATCGCGCTGGCCATATTGAGGGCGCGATATCCATTCCATTGAAGGAACTGGAAAAACAGCTATCTAAACTCCCAAAGGACAAGGAAATCGTTGCTTATTGCCGGGGTCCATACTGCGTGATGTCCATAGAAGCCGTACAGATGCTACGCGCCAGAGGATTTCGTGCAGCACGCCTGGAAGACGATGTGTACGAGTGGGGCCTGCACGGATTGCCTGTGGCCAAAGGTGAGAAGACCTAGAAGTTATCAGAAAATATAAGTCAATACATTCAATGATTCAATTGAATGATTGATGTAACCTATTGAAAACATTGACATAAATCAATTACATC
>JBHHXG010000003.1:0-44259 GCA_046756985.1 Mariprofundaceae bacterium
TGACTGGCGCGGCACGCATTACCCGCTGACGGAGTTGAAGAAATACAGGATTTAGTCGCTGCTGAGCAGATGCCTGGATGGCGCTTTCGACCATCGCCGCACGCCTGTAGTCATGCACACGACGCAGTGTTGCACTTTGACCTCTCCTATATTCGCCAGAAATTAATTACCGTCCAGGAATTCACTGCCAAAAAAGTAGAAATATGAACCGTGGAAGAAAGGTCAATCTCTCTATTTCTTGGCTGCTCTCGCCATAGCTCTGCTAACCTTGGATATCGTATCTTGCGCTGTTCCAGTTTCGATCACTTCGCGTTTAAAAGCTTCCCTTTGCAGGATTTCTTGAATTTCTTCCACATCAACTTTTAATCCTGGTTTGATCTTACGAAGCTCTCTCCGAATCGTGGAAGCAACAGGTTGGCTAAGGGCTATAGCAGTTATCATAAATTTATTTACTACTTGTTGTCTTTCATAGAAATCGGTGATCAGATCCTTATCTATGCCTCTTTTACATAGCATATAGAGCATTTCAACATCCTGCCCGGATCGAGGATTAAGCTCAGTAAATTTAAAGGCGCATACGAGCTCATGATCAACCTTCCCTTTCACGGAGACATGGTATATTTCCCATTCAATGCCATTTGTAAGAACTACCCATTCAATGCCTTCTCCAGCAGCATAATTTACCGCTTGGCGCAAATGGTTCTCTTTCAAATCTAACCCGATTGCTTTGATCTCAATCAGATACCGGACAACATCATCATACTTGACTGCTAGATCACAATATGTGCCCCTAATTGCATATTCTCTCGTGATTTCAGAGTACTTATCGAACCCAAAAACTTCTTCAAGGACATCGCTGATGATAGTTACCGTGTCAGCTTCATTAACATCTCGTTCCCTAGCTCTATTTAATACCCTCTTAAACTTAGGAACGGCTTTCCGAATTCTTTCAAGCGTTTTTGCAGGAATGCTAGCCATATGTTCTCCCTCCACCCATTTTCCAGAATTATGCAGCAGTGATATTAACCGGTTTCATCCGCTGCATACAGGGCTTCAATCTCGGCCGCATGCAATTCAGCAATCTTGCGCCTTTTCAGTTTCAGTGTTGGCGTCAACAGGCCATTGGCTTGCGTCCAGTCCTCCTGCACGAATGTGAAGTCGTGGATGCGCATATAGCTCGGCAGATCACGGGCTGCTTTTTGCATGCGCGTACGTAACCAGCCGTGTACAAGTGGGCTGCTGTCCCAGTTATCGGGAAAGTCCTTGCGCATAGCGCGCTTCCATGTCTTTTCCAGCATATCCCGGTCAGCAATAACCAGCGCGGCCAGGTGGGGACGCTGATCCCCAACCACCATGGCCTGCAGGATGCACGGATCCTGCGAAATATGCTGCTCGATAAGGGCGGGCGGCACATTTTCGCCATTGGAGAGCACCATCATCTCCTTTTTGCGATCCACAATCTTCACATAGCCATCAGTATCGATTTCAGCGATATCACCGGTATGCAGCCAGCCATCATCATCAATAGCCTCGGCAGTCGCTTCCGGATTGTTCCAGTAGCCCTGCATCACCATCGGGCCTCGCGCCAGCAGTTCGCCATCCGCGGCCAGCTTCAGCTCTACGCCGGGCAATGCAGGACCAATGGTTTCCGGCTTAATGTGCGACTCTGGATTGACTGTCAGCACCGGCGAGGCCTCTGTCAGGCCATAGCCTGGCGCAACAGTAATATCCGCGGCTAACAGAAAACGGGCTATATTCGGACTCAATGCTGCGCCTCCCGAAACAAACAGGCGCAGATTTCCTCCCATTTTTTCGCGCAGTTTGGCATTGACCAGGTGATCAAGCACGTTCCACAATTTTACTTTGATGCCACCCAGTTCATGGCCCTGCTGATGCCGTTCAAACCGCTCGCTGCCAAGCTGCTGCGCTTTCTCAAACAGCCAACGCTTGATGGCCGGACCCTGCTGCAGCTTTTCGTTCACACCTGCGTAAATCTTTTCGTAAAGGCGGGGCACGGAAATCATAACCGTTGGTTTTACCTCGGGCATGTCCCGCATCAGCGTCGTTACATCCTCGGCATAGGCAATCTCGGCACCGCAGGCGACAGGAATAAAATGGCCCACCGTCCGCTCAAAGGCATGCGAAACCGGCAAAAAGGAAAGAAAAGTATCATCAGGCCATACCGGTATTCCACCCAGACCTGCCACCACATCGCTCAAAAGATTGCCATGACTTAGCATCACCCCTTTCGGATTACCAGTAGTACCCGATGTGTAAATCAGTGTTGCCAGCATATTGCGGTCCGGAAGGGCTGCGTCGAGTTTTCCATCCCATGCTGCATCCTGGCTGGCGGTGGCCACGCTCTCACCCTCATCTGCTGTGAACGGCAAAACAAGCACGTCGAAACCATCCAGTTTGGCCTGCTGTTCTCCGGCTTGAGCCAGCACCAGCATGCAGCCGGCGTCTTCAAGCACATAATGCACGGCCTCAGGCGGATCGGTAAAATAGGCTGGCACCGTGACTGCGCCAAGACGCAAAAGGGCAAAGTCAGCCAGCAGCCATTCCACGGAGTTATGGCCCAGAATACCGACCCTGTCTCCCGGCTTTACGCCTTTGGATTGCAGCCATGCAGCAACCCTCAATACAGCCTGCTGTACCGTAACGCGGTTCATCCTCTTCCACAGACCATCCGGCAGGCGTGTCCTGAGCATCGGATTCTCGAGCCATGCTGGCGGAGAGGCAAACAGCAAATCCGAAAGGCATGTTGCTTCTTCGGCCCGCTTCAGACCTATACATGTTTCATTTACATGAGATTTATTCATAAATCACCTCAAGGTTCCCTGGAATATCCAGGCCCAGTGAATCGATCTTCTGCCGCAATTCTACTTTTTTGGTTTGTGAAAAATGGTGCAGCAAACCTCCCCTGAACGGCGGGAACCCAATGCCGTAAACCATAGCGGCATCCAGATGCCCGGTGTCTTCAACCGCCTTTTCACGCAGACATGCCAGTGCCTCGATCAGCATCGGGACCAGGCAGGCGTCCACGATATCCGTATCTGTCATGATTCCTTTATCATCGCCAATATCAGCATCCGTCCCAGGCTTTTCATGCGGCTTTGCCGGCAGGTACTTTGCCAGACCGGGATTCACAGTGCCCCGCTTTTTGCCCTCATATGTAAAGAAACCTGAACCCGACTTGGCCCCAAGCAAACCACCCTTGACCATGCGGACAAACCAGTCCGGCATCACGAAACGATCACCGTAAGCGTCACCGAGATGCGCGCCGACATGCATGCATATATCCATCCCTACTCGGTCCGCCAGCTCAAAAGCCCCCATCGGCATACCGAAGTTTTTAAGCGCTCCGTCGACATGCGTAATCTTCTGACCGCCTTCAAGCAGATGCAATGCCGCCACCATATAAGGCATCAGGCAACGATTCACGAGAAATCCAGGACTGTCTGCTGTTACCACCGGAAACTTGCCCCAACGTACAGCCAGTGCCGTACTCAGCTGAATAGCACGGGCATCCGTCTTTTTGCCGGCGATAATTTCAACCAGTGGCATTTTCGGAGCCGGATTAAAGAAATGCATGCCTGCGATACGTCCCGGATATTTGGCCTTTTTCTGCATGTCTGTTACCGAGAGTGATGATGTATTGGTCAAAAGTAGTGTGTTTTTCGCCACATGCTGCTCGACATCAGCCCAAAGCGCCTGCTTGATTTTCAGCTCCTCAAGCACCGCCTCGATCACCACTTGGGCATCTTTCAGACCGCTGTGGTCCATGACCGGACGGATTCGCTGCATCCGCTCTGGATCACGCTTTGCCAGGCGGGCAATGTTTTTCATGCCATGGCCAAGTGCTTCTTCGGACACCTCGTGCAAATCCACATCCGTACTCTTTGCCGCCACCCAGGCAATGCCACTGCCCATGACACCGCCACCATAAACCGCAGTATGACTGATAGCGGCAGCTTTATCCCTGCCGTCTCGTGCCGCGGTCTGTTTCTTTAATGCTTCGCCGAGAAAAAATATACGGATCAGATTCTTGCATGTGGCAGTTACAGCCAATGCGCCAATGGATTCGGCCTCCCGTGCATAAGCCTGGCCGTTATGCATGCCAACCAGGCTGCGCAGTAACATAATCGTTGCCGGAATGGCCGGATAAGCCTGCTCGATATCTAGATGCCTGAAACGTGCCAATACCCGTTTTTCAACCTGTTGAAAGAACAGTGCGCGGACTGGCCACAGACGCATCCACCATGGGTTTACACTTTTATATGATGCCTTGCCCTTCTCCGACAGATAACGTATCGCATTTCCGGTTTGCTCAGCATGGCAGGCAATGGCCGCCAGGCCAATCCGCTTGGCTCGTTTTGCATCCACGGTCCTGCCGGTCAGAATCATTTCTACCGCTTTCGGCCAGCCAATCCTTTTTGGCAATCGCACACAACCGCCGAAACCGGGATGAATACCTATCTTGATTTCCGGGAGACCAAGTTGTGTTTTGGCATCGTGAATGGCAACGATATGGTCGCAACCCAGTGCCACTTCCAGCCCGCCACCCATGCAAGCACCCTGTACAAGCGCGATGGATATCGCCGGAAGGTCTTCAATCCGGCGGCACACTGCCTGTCCGCGTTCGGCAAGCCGCACGGCCTCCATGCGATCTGTCACCGACTGAATCAGGGAAATATCAGCACCGGCGATAAAACAGCCGGGCATGGCGCTCTCCAGCACGAGAACACGAGGTGTGTCTTTCTCCAGTGCGTCCAGACGTTTCTCCAGCTGTTCCATACATATCAGATCAAGCACATTGACGGGTTTATCCGTGCGCACAAAGCGCAGATGGGCAACATCTTCCTTCCGGACAAGTTCCACAGTCTGAGTATTTACTGCCATGGTTCGCTCCCAAGCAACACGGCGCCGCCCTGTCCGCCACCAATACATAACGTTCCCAACGCCAGACCGCCACCGGTGTCCTGCCGCAACTGGTGTAATAATGTCAGAATCAGCCGGGTCCCTGTCATACCGACCGGGTGACCGATGGCCACCGCACCGCCATGGACGTTCAGATGTTTCATATCCGGTTCGCCCATCGCCTTTTTCAGGCCGAGATGACGGCTGGCAAATACTTTTGAATCCATGGCCTTCAGACAGGCCAGCACCTGTGATGCGAAGGCTTCGTTAATCTCGATACGCGCCATGTCTTTCATCACAAGCTTGTGCCGCGACAGCACACGATGGCTGGCATGAACCGGCCCCAGACCCATACGCTCGGGATCACAGCCGGTATAACCCCAGTCATGCAGATAACCAAGAATCGGCCAGCCTTCCGCCTCTGCCTTTTGCCGATGCGAAAGCAACAGCATGGCCGCCCCATCGGTAATCTGGGAACTGTTTCCCGCCGTAACCGTACCCAGCGGCTTTTCAAACACCGGCTTGAGTTTCCCGAGCGCTTCCATGCTCTGCTCTGAACGGATGCCTTCATCACGATGTACTGGCGCAAAGGCCGGCGGTGGAAATGCATGCATCACTTCGTCTTCAAACCAGCCGGCCTGCCATGCTTCATGCGCCCGCTGATGACTTTGCAGGGAGAATTCGTCCTGCTCCTTACGTGTAATGGCAAACTCACGTGCCAGCACCTCGGCAGTTTGTCCCATGTTCAGACCTACAGTCGGATCGGTCAGACCTTCAAGCAGGGAGATGCGCGGTTTCCATGGCGCTTTCACCAATCCAGTGAATGCCTTTGCCTTGTGAGCTAATGATCTGGCACGTGACAATTTTGTTAAGGCAACACGAAACTCATCATGAAACAGCAATGGCGCCTTTGTCATGGATTCAACGCCACCAGCCAGCACAACCTCGGCACGCCCAGCAAGAATTTTTTCAGCCGCATCGGTTACGGCCTGCATGCCGGAAGCGCAATTGCGGTGCACCGTATGCGCAGGCACCGCACGCGGCAGCCCGGACAACAGGGCGATGACCCTTGCGATATTGGTTGCTTCGGCTGGTTGTATAACGTTACCAATGATGACTGCATCGAGTTCCGCATCCGGTACCGGTGCGCGCGCCAGCAACTCACGCACAGCCAGCACACCCAGATCGACAGCAGCCCATTCGGAGAAATATCCTTCAGCCTTTCCCAGTGGCGTTCGGATACCCGCGACAACAACCACTTCCCGCATCTTATTCATCGCCTTTTCCGCCATAAAACCTCCTGCTACGGGTGTAGCTTATAGACAAACAAGCCGCAAGTGCCTGTTTGGTCGCAAAAAAGGCTTTGTTCTAACGAAAACGGGGATATTTGCCGTGCAAGTTGTTACCGAACGAAGGCTTTCCGCAACAAAAGAGCAATGCGATTCATACACGAGATTTATGATCAGGCTGATAGACCGGCTTTACCGTCGAAGCTTTAAACCCAGCACATCCTGCATATCGTACCAGCCTGCGCTCTGGGCATTAATCCAGGCTGCGGCACGTACCGCGCCACGCGCAAAGGCCATACGGTCTGTCGCGATATGGCCGATTTCCAGCCGCTCTTCATCGGCTGCAAACATAGCTTTGTGTTCGCCGACAATATTGCCGGCACGTACCACGGAAAAACCGATCGAACCTGTTTCGCGTTCACCTGTGAGCCCCTCGCGGGACAGCACGGATACCTGATCGAAATCCACACCGCGGCCTTCAGCAAGTGACTTGCCCATCGCCAGAGCCGTACCGGATGGAGCATCCACCTTGTGGCGGTGATGTGCTTCATAAATTTCAGCATCGTATTCCGGCCCCAGCACAGATGCCGCCTGCCGGATCAGTTGTAAAGCGAGATTGACGCCAACAGAATAGTTTGCGGCCATCACGACGGGTACATCACGCAGTACACCCTGCATGACTTGCAACTGCGCCTCTGCAAAGCCGGTGGTGCCAATCACCATGCACAAGCTCCGTCCGGCAGCAAATTTTGCATGCGTCAGGCATGCCTCAGGTGCCGTAAAATCAATCAGCACATCCGCCTCGCCACAGCTGGATATATCATCAGTTACCGCAATGCCCAGCGTCTGAATACCTGCTACCTCGCCGACATCCTGCCCGATATATTCCGAACCCGGACGCTCCGTTGCTCCTGCCAGCTCTGCCCCGCGTGCATCGGCTACTGCACGCACCAGCATACGCCCCATACGGCCTGAAGCGCCTGTCACAATAACCCGCATGTTTCTGGACATCAGCTCACCTCCTTGGACAAATCATCCCAGAAGTCTTTCACCTTATCCAGAAAGGAAGATCGCTCCGGATAAACTTCATCGCCCGCTTCCTCGGCAAATTGACGCAACAGTTCCTCCTGCCTGGCTGAAAGCTTTTTGGGAACCGCAATGTGGGTGCGTACATACAAATCACCCTCCTTGCTGACCCGAACATCTTTAACGCCATGGCCGCGTAAACGGAAAACCTTGCCATCCTGCGTACCTGCAGGAATTCTGATCTTCACCCTGCCAGTCAGCGTTGGCGCCTCAACTTCGGCACCCAGCGTAGCCTGCGGGAAGGTAATTGGCATACTGCAATACAGGTCTGCACCATCACGCTCGAAGATCGGATGCTCCCTGATAGCCGCAACAATGTACAAATCACCGGTCGGCCCACCCTGTGTTCCGGCCTCGCCTTCGCCACCCACACGTACCTGCGCACCATGGTAAACACCGGCGGGAATCTTGACCTTCAATGTCTTGCTGACTTTCATACGGCCCGTACCGCCGCAGCCCACACAGGGTGACTCAATCCTTGTTCCTGCCCCCTGACAGGCAGGGCAGGTACGGCGAATGGCAAAAAATCCCTGACTCATCTGCACCTGTCCATGCCCACCACATGTCTGGCATGGTACGGGATTGGTGCCAGGCCGTGCGCCGGAGCCATGACAGGTATCACATTGCACATGCTTGGGAACCTCAAGTTCCACTTCCTTCCCGCTGGCAGCCTCCTCCAGCGTCATTGATAAGTTATAGCGCAGATCAGCACCCCGGTTACTGTGCCGCATGCCGCCGCCAAAGCCAAAAACATCGCCGAAGACATCGCCAAACAGATCCCCGAAATCTCGAAACGCATGCGAATCCTGAAAACCGCCGCTTCCCCAGAAGTCCTGCATCTGAGCATCCACACCGGCATGGCCATAACGGTCATAACGTGCCCGTTTATCCTCATCGGAAAGAACTTCGTAGGCTTCGGTTACATCGCGAAAATTCTCGGCCGCTTTCTTGTCATCCGGGTTGCGGTCCGGATGATATTTCATCGCCAGTTTGCGATAAGCACGCTTGATGGTATTGAGGTCGGCCTCACGATCCACCCCAAGTACTTCGTAATAATCGCGTTCTGTCACCTGAGCTCCTTTAACTCCTGCATGCCATTACGCAACGAAAGGAGCAGGACACACAGCCCCGCTCCTTTCGTACACAGCAAAAACAGACCTACTTCTTGTCGCCTTCGTCCACCACTTCAGCATCCACCACGTCGGCATCCGCAGCCTTACCTTCCGCTTTGCCTGCATCCTCGCCTTCAGCGCCTTCCGCAGCCTGGGCTTCGGCCTGCATCTTCTGATAGATAACCTCGCCCAACTTCTGTGACTTTTCGGCCAGCGTCTGTTCAGCTTTGGAAATGGCCTCGAGATCATCGCCTTCAAGCGCCTTTTTCAGATCAGCAAGGGCGCCCTCAATCTCCTTGCGAACATCCTCACCCACTGCCTCGCCATGCTCTTTCAGGGCCTTTTCAGTGGAATAGACCAGAGCATCAGCGCGATTACGAGCCTCGATGCTTTCCTTCTGTTTCTTGTCCTCATCGGCATGCTCCTCGGCGTCTTTCTGCATACGTTCGATTTCCTCATCGGACAGACCGGAGCCTGCTTCGATGCGGATGGATGTTTCCTTACCGGTGCCCTTGTCCTTGGCATGTACGTGCATGATGCCGTTGGCATCGATATCAAAGGTCACTTCGATCTGTGGCATGCCTCGCGGTGCAGGCGCAATGCCTTCCAGATTGAACAGGCCCAGCTGCTTGTTCTGGGCAGCGATCTCACGCTCGCCCTGTGAGACCTTGATTGTCACCGCAGTCTGGTTGTCGGCTGCCGTGGTATAGACCTGGCTCTTCTTCGTTGGAATGGTCGTGTTCTTCTCGATGATACGATTGAACAGGCCGCCTTCGACCTCGATCCCGAGCGATAAAGGCGTCACATCCAGCAGTAACACATCCTTGACTTCGCCGGTCAGTACCGCGCCCTGAATGGCAGCACCAATGGCCACAACCTCATCCGGATTCACACCCCTGTGTGGTTCGGTGCCGAAGAAATCCTTCACCTTCTGTTGCACCAGTGGCATACGGGTCATGCCCCCGACCAGCACCACCTCGTGGATATCCGATGCCTTCACACCGGCATCTTTCAACGCCTGCTTACATGGTCCAATGGCTTTCTCCACCAGATCTGAAACGAGGCTTTCAAATTTCGCCCGTGTTACCTTGATCAGCAGGTGTTTCGGGCCTGCGGCATCTGCCGTAATAAACGGCAAATTGACCTCAGTCTGGGTACTCGAGGACAGCTCGCACTTGGCTTTTTCCGCAGCCTCTTTTAAACGCTGCAGCGCCAGCTTGTCCTTCATCAGATCAACGCCGTGTTCCTTTTTGAATTCCTCGGCCAGATACTTCAGAAGCACCTGGTCAAAATCCTCGCCGCCGAGGAAGGTGTCACCGTTGGTGGCTTTGACTTCAAAAACACCATCACCGATTTCGAGAATAGAAATATCAAAGGTGCCGCCACCCAGGTCATAGACGGCAATCAGGTGATTCTCCTCGGTCTTGTCCAGGCCATAGGCAAGGGCAGCCGCTGTCGGTTCGTTGACAATACGCAACACATTCAGACCGGCAATAGCACCGGCATCCTTGGTGGCCTGGCGTTGAGAGTCATTGAAATAGGCAGGCACCGTGATGACTGCATCCTTCACATCTTCGCCAAGGTAGTCCTCGGCTGTCTTCTTCATCTTCTGCAATACGATGGCGCTGATTTCCTGAGGGCTCATCTTCTTGCCGTCATATTCCGCCCAGGCATCGCCGTTATCTGCCTCTACAAGCTTGTAAGACACCAGGTCCTTGTGATGCTTTGCTTCTTTGGAATTGAACTTGCGCCCAATCAGGCGCTTGACCGCATAAAAGGTCTTATCCGGATTGGTCACCATCTGGCGCTTGGCCGGACTGCCTGTCAGACGGCTATCATCATCCGTGAATGCAACAACAGAAGGCGTCGTGTTTTCCCCTTCACTGTTGGGAATAATCTTTGGCGTTGAGCCTTCCATAACAGCCACGCAGGAGTTCGTGGTGCCTAAATCAATACCTATCACTTTACCCATAATCGTATTTCTCCATTTCAACTTCCCGGGATTACCCGGCATATTAACTGTGCTCTATATCTGTTTATGGGGCCAAAAAAATGTATTTCAACCCCACCGTCACGAAAATCGCCATGATAAACGCTACGCCTCATTTTCCTCCACAGGCGCCTGTCCGCCGCTGGATACAATTACCTTGGCCGGACGAATCAGGCGCCCATGGAGGGTATAACCCGCAACATGCTGGGCAATGACCGTTCCCGCATCTTCTTCACTCGGCAACTGGGACAACGCCTCATGCCGGTGCGGATCAAACGTTTCACCAACAGCCTCAATTCGTTCCAGATCAAAACGTTTCATCAGCTCATGCCAGCTGTTCAGCGTCTGTTGTATGCCATCGCGCAAGCCCTTCTCATTGCCCTCTTCAACGCCCAGCGCACGTTCAAGATTGTCCATAACATCTAGCAAAGCCACGCTGAACTTCTCAATGGCAAACTTGCGTGCTTCGACAATCTCGCGCTGCGCACGTTTGCGGGTATTTTCCATTTCGGCATGCGCACGCAGCAGCCCCTCCTTTGTCGCGGCCAGCTCTTCCTGGAATTTATTCAGCTCTTCCGCCAAGCCGCTTGGTTTGGCCTTGTGTTCGGCTTTCTTTTTCTGCTCTGCAGTTTCTTTGACCGGTGTTTCACCAGTTTTTTTCTTTTTCGTCAATGCCTTCCTCCTAACATCCGGCTCACCCATCTGGCCGTGCAATCCACAATTGGCATGACCCGTTCATAGTGCATGCGCCTTGGGCCAATCACGCCCAATGTGCCCACAACGTTGTTCGGCCCGTCATAGCGGGAAAGAACAACCGAAACCTGTTCCATGTTCACCAGCGCATGCTCCCTGCCGATAAAAACTCTCACACCCTGCTCTTCGAGTTCCACCTGCTCAACCAGACGCAACAAATGACCTTTCTCTTCAAATGCGGTCACCAGCGAGCGCACCGTATCAATGACGCTGAACTCGGGCATTTCCAGCAACTGGCTCTGACCACTGATGAACAGATCAGCCTGTGTGGTAGCTGGCGCATCCGCCCAGCTTTTCAATTCCTCCAGCAGTTGCCGGATGCGTAATCTGTCCGTCTCCATTTCCGCGGCCAGACGCTGACGCGCTTCGGGTAAATCACAGTCATGCAAAAGCTCGTTCAAACGAACACTTGCCGCAGCGAGGTGGGAATCACTCATCTGTGTCGGTCGGGCAATCAGACGGTTCTGCACTTCACCGCCTTCGGAGACAATGACCGCCAGGATTTGACCGGAAGATAAAGGAACCAGTTCCAGTTTGCGGATGTTCGCAAGGCCGGATTCCCGAACCGATACCAGTCCGGCAAAATGGGTTAGGCTGGCCAGTTCATCCGTGGCCTGATGCAACATCGTGTTTATATCCGGTGTAGACTGCAGATGACTGGCGACGGATTCATCCAGGCGCTGGCGCAGATTCGGATCGACTACCATCAGCGTATCCACAAAATACCGAAGGCCATCATCAGTTGGCACCCGCCCGGCTGATGTATGCGGTGAATAAAGCAGGCCCCTGTGCTCCAGTTCGCTCATCACGCTGCGAATCGAGGCAGGACTCAGGGACATCCCCCTCTGTTCGGCAATCGCACGTGAGCCTACGGGTTGTCCGGTATCGAGATAGCTCTTGACCACCTCAGCAAGTATATGTTCGTCGCGTTCTTTCACTGTCGTGATTTCACCTCACATTGACATACCAGAGGGTGTGCCAGAGATCACGGTAAACCGTTGTGAATACACTAACGGGGCGGCTGGCACTCTAGCGATAAGAGTGCTATTGACAATAGCTGGATGCCTCCTTCGCAAGAGCATGATCCCTGCGCAGAAAAGCGCCTGAAAGCAATTGACATCAACCCAGTCGGGCTTATACTCCGCCGCCTTCATAAAACGGGTTTAATGGAGTAAACAGCATGCGTACATGGACCGTCCGTCCTGGTGACATTGAACGTAACTGGTACATCATAGATGCCAGTGACGCCGTGCTTGGCCGCCTGGCTACAAAAGTTGCAACCGTATTGCGCGGCAAGCATCGCCCGCAATATACCCCGCATGCTGACTGCGGCGATCATGTCATCGTTATCAATGCGGACAAGGTGCGTGTGACAGGCCGTAAGGAAGAGCAGAAAACCTACTACCGTCATAGCCAGTATCCGGGTGGACTGAAAAGCATCCGGCTGGATAAGCAGCGTGAAAAGTATCCGGAGCGTATCATTGAACTGGCTGTCAAGGGCATGATGCCCAAGAACCCGCTGGGCCGCTCCATGCTGAAGAAGCTGAAGGTTTATGCCGGCAGCGATCATCCGCATGCAGCGCAGCAGCCAGCATCGCTGCAGCTGGACTGATCCAGCCAAACAGATATCGGACTAATAAGGAACATTCACATGGCAGAAACGCAATATCGAGGAACTGGCCGCCGCAAACGCAGCGTTGCCCGTGTTATCATCACACCCGGCAAGGGTACAGTTCAGGTCAATGGACGCGAAGTTGAAAATTACTTCCCGGTTGAAATTGTCCGCCAGCAGGCGCTGTCGCCGCTGACCGCTGCAAATCTCTCCGGCCGTATTGATGTGCGTGTAAACGTCTTTGGCGGTGGTGTTTCCGGTCAGGCCGGTGCGATTCGCCACGGTCTGGCGCGCGCTCTTGTCGAATATGATTCGGGCCTGCGGGCGCAGCTGAAGGCTGAAGGCTTTCTGACCCGCGACGCTCGCAAGGTGGAGCGCAAAAAGTATGGCCTGAAGAAAGCCCGCCGCGCACCACAGTTCTCGAAGCGTTAAGTTTCAGAACAATCACTTCAAAGGGAAGGTCTTCTGCTTATACAGGGACTTCCCTTTTTCTTTGGCGATGCTATTAAAGTACAGGTAAAAACATTGATGCCAGGGCGATGATGCGTAACATGCCTGAACTATGACAATTTCCGTCGCTATTCTGGGTGCTACCGGCTACACCGGATCGGAACTGATCCGGATGATCGATGCGCATCCACATTTCGAGATTACCCATCTCGGCGCGCATTCGCAGGCTGGCAAAAAAGTGGCTGATGTGCTGCCCGGCATCAGCGGTGCCGTAGCTGATATGACACTGGCCGCCGCCGACACGCCGCTGCCGGATGATGTGAAACTGGTATTCACCGCACTGCCGCATGGCGCGGCGGCCGAAAGTGTCAAAAAAGCGCTGAATACAGGGAAAAAGGTCGTGGATCTCTCCGCCGACTTCCGGCACCAGAGTGCTGCGACCTACAAGGCCGCCTATGGCACTGATCATCCCTGCCCGGAATTGTTTGATCAGGCAGTTTACGGCCTGAGCGAATTCGCCAGAAACGATATTAGCAGCGCACAACTTGTCGCCAATCCAGGATGCTATCCTACCTCGACGCTGCTGCCATTGGTGCCATTGTTGAAAGCTGGTGTACTGGATACCGGCAGCATCATCGTGGATTCCAAATCTGGCGCATCCGGTGCTGGCAGAAGTGCTGTAACCGATCTGCTGTTTTGCGAACTCAATGAAAACGTGAAGGCCTATGGCCTGCCACGGCACCGGCATGCATGGGAAATGGAGGAATGGGCCAGTGGCTTTGGCGGTGAAGATATCTCCATCCGTTTTGTGCCGCATATTCTGCCGATGACACGGGGCATGCTGACAACGCTGCACCTGTCCGGTCACGACACAGCAACGTGGCATAAGCTACTGACAGATACTTTTGCCAGCGAGGCATTCGTGTGCGTTCTTCCCGAAGGCAAGCTTCCTTCCACGCATGGCGTGACCGGCAGCAACCGCTGCGATATCGGTATCTGTGCGCTTGGCGACAACGATGCCGTGATTGTCAGCTGTCTGGATAATCTGCTCAAGGGCGCTTCCGGTCAGGCCCTGCAAAATGCCAATATCATGTTTGGCTTCGAGGAATCGTTCGGCCTCTCTGCGCAGGCGCTCTGGCCCTAGATAAAAATGAAAAAAAAGACATGGATGCGCACCATACTGCACGCATGGTTGCGGCCAAGGCAGGTCATGCTGCTCGACGGCCAGGGCAGCAAGTCCGCCAGAAATTTCCGCCTGCGTCCATTAAGTGTCATGGCTGTGACAATGATCTGTCTGATTGCAGCCTTTCTGGGCGGTGTCTTTTTCAAGCCTCATAATGGCCTGAGTCTGATGCCGCAATACACGCGCCTGCAAAATGAGCGCCAGCTGCTGAAGGATAAACTGGCTGAAGCCAATGCCGTGCTTTCCCTGAAGGATGAGCAAATTGATGGCATGCAAGCTGAAATAAGCAAGCAGCGTGAAACCAATGAGGGGCTGGCCAAACGCGTGCACATGTTCGAAACCATCCTTGAGGCGCGCAAGGGCAGCGGCGTGCATATCCTGAACGCCCGGGCGAACTGGCAGGGAGATCTCGTGCTGGCTTACAGCATGACCCTGGTTAAAGGTGGTAATTATCCGCGCCGCGCTTCCGGCGCTGTACGCCTGACGGCTTATGGACCAGGTGGAGAACAGGCTTTATTAACACTGAATAACGAGCAAACTGATTTGCCATATCGGATGGAAACCCATACCTTCCTTCAGGGAACCGTCATCTGGACGGAAGACTGGCGCCCAAACCGCCTTATTGCCGTCATTTATGACACACGGGGTAGAGAAAAAGGCCAGACAGAGATCACCATTACGGGGGATGCACCATGAAATTCAACAAAGAAGAAACAGTCACCATCCATAGCGAAAACCCGCATATTGACACCCTTATTGGCGAGCATTCCAGCTTCAAGGGTGAACTTTCCTTTGAGGGCGCCGTGCGTATTGATGGTAAATTTGAGGGAAACATTCTTTCTGCAAAGGAAGGAACGCTGATCATCAGTGAAAACGCCGAGATACAGGGCGAAGTTGATGTTCCAACCCTGATTCTGCACGGCACCATCCGCGGCAATGTGAGGGCCAGCAAAACACTGCAGGTCGGTTCCAAAGGACGCCTGAATGGCGATGTCGAATATGCCGTATTAACCCTAGCTGAAGGCGCTGCCATAAACGGGCGCTGTAACCGCATTGAGGACAAGGAACGTGTCAAGCAGGCCAGCAAAAGCCAGGGAAAAACAGTTAGCGAAGTGGAGCAGGCCGAAGGAGCCATTCAGGCCGGCGCATGATCTCTTCCTATCTGGACTGGCAACCTGAGGTTGCCGATTCAGCCTTTATTGCCGATTCAGCCGAGGTCATGGGGCGCGTGATCATCGGCGCAGATTCCAGCATCTGGTATCAGTGCGTGCTGCGCGGCGATGTGCATGACATCCGCATTGGTGCATGCAGCAATATTCAGGATCATTGTATTGTCCATACCAGTGAAGGGATATCCCCCTGCATCGTCGGTGATGATGTCACTGTCGGGCATCGCGTGATTCTGCACGGATGCGAAGTGCAGAATCGCTGTCTGGTCGGCATGGGTTCCATTCTGATGGATCAGGCCGTACTGGAAGAAGGCTGCTTTCTGGCAGCCGGCTCGCTGGTGCCGGAGCGTAAAGTGCTGCGTGGCGGTTATCTGTATGCCGGCAGCCCGGCACGCGAACGACGCGAGCTAACGGATGAGGAAAATGACTTCCTGCTGCACTCGGCGCGGCATTATGTGGAGCTGTCCAAAACACACCTGAAGCTGTGAACCGGCCGCTCGCTTCCATTGATATTGGCTCAAACACATTCCGCCTGCTGATTGCGCGCCCTGCCCGCAATGGCAGCACACCCCCCTGGGATACGATTTACTACACTCACCGCATTGTCCGGCTTGGCGAAGGCCTGCATCATAACGGCAGGCTCTGCGATGCCGGCATGCACCGCGCCATACAGGCCTTGCGGGAATTCGCAGAAATACTGCGAACACATGCAGTGGCGCCAAAACAAACATACGCCGTAGCAACCGCTGCCATGCGTGAAGCTGAAAACGGACAAGTATTCAGTTCTCGTATCGAATCAGAAACCGGTATTCATATTGAAATCATTGATGGTGATAGCGAAGCGGCAATATCGCTGAAAGGTGCTGTTGCCGTGCTGTTGCCACAGACGCGAAAAAATATGCTGCTGTTCGATATCGGCGGGGCCAGCACTGAATTTATTCGTGCCGATGATGGTCAACTGATCGAAGCAATCAGCCGCAAGCTGGGTGTTGTCAGACTGGTGGAAGCATTTCTGAAATCTGATCCACCCACTGCTGATGATTATCTGGCCATGAAAGAAGTTGCTCATGAACACCTGAAAAAGGTTGAATTGCATTGGGGCAATGGCCATTCGCCCGAGCATCTGGTCGGCACCGCCGGCACTGTCACAACACTTACTGCCATACATCTGAACCTGTTCCCATATGACGCCGCACGCGTGAACAACCACTGCATCACAAAAACTGCATTTCATGGACTCCGGGACAGATTACTGAAGCTTACGCATGCCGAACGTGAAGCCATGCCGCCCATTGAACCCGGACGCGCCGACCTGATCATCGCAGGTCTGGCCATGATTGATGCCATCATGGATCGTTGGCGTTTTGACAGACTGATTACTGTGGATGCCGGCTTACTGGAGGGTGTCTGGCTGACAGGGGTGGAAAACCTCTCCTAGGGTTTGTTTACACTAATTCTGGCCATCGAAGTAGTGATCGGCCCGGTACTGGGTTTCATCCATCACGGCCTGAAACCTTCTTAGATTCTCCTGGTCATTATCTGAATCAGCATACACCTCGTCACTAAGCACGAAGACACCTGTAGTTAATGGTTTGGGAATATAAAAACGATCCCAGGAGTTAACCCGCCAGTGACGTTTGGTGGCGTAGCAGACAGCCCTTAAAGGCAAACCTGATTTTTTGGCCAGCTGCACGGTTCCCATCTGAACCACTTCAGGTGGACCCTTGGGTCCGTCCGGCGTGATGCCCAGCGAACGCCCCTCTCTCGCCAGCCGTAACATTTCCAGAAAGGCGCGTGCACCCCCGCGAGTCGAAGAGCCTCGGGAAGTATCAATACCGAGCAGATGCATGGTATCAGCAATAAAGCCGCCATCCCGATGTTCTGAGATCAACATCGAACCGCCCCATCCTTCGTTGATATAAGGGATCATCAAAATGCGCGCATGCCAGAAAGCAAGAAGGTGAGGATTCTTTCGCCAATGCTCGTAATCCCCAACCAGCTTCCAGCTCACACTTAAAGCGAAAAATTTGTGCACCAGAAAAATAAGCCGTGGAACCAGCCAGACAATCAGACGTTCTTTCACGTTTCCGTGGCCGCTACCTGCGACTCAAACTGCATATGATACAGTTCTGCATAAAGACCACCCTGATCTAACAGCTCATGATGTGTGCCCATCTGTGCAACCTTTCCATCATCCAACACAACAATGCGGTCGGCATGCCGGATCGTACTCAGGCGATGGGCAATGACGATCACGGTGCGCCCCTCCATAAGGCGGTCAATGGCCTGTTGTACCAACCGCTCGGATTCCGTATCCAGACTGCTCGTCGCCTCATCGAGAATCAGGATCGGGGCATCCTTGAGCAGTGCACGCGCCAGTGAAAGCCGCTGGCGCTGGCCGCCGGAAAGAATCACACCGCGCTCGCCGATCAACGTGTCATAGCCTCGGGGCAGCTTCATGATAAAATCGTGCGCATTGGCCGCGGTGGCAACCTCTTCGACTTTCTTCCGGTCGATCTCATCATGGCCATAGGCAATATTATTAAGCACCGTATCGTTAAACAGAATCACTTCCTGCGTCACCAGCGCAATCTGGCCGCGCAATGATGCCTGCGTCAGATTGCGCGCATCATGCCCGTCCACCAACACCCGACCTTTGCTGACATCCATAAATCGTGGCACCAAATTGACCAGCGATGTTTTGCCTGCCCCGCTGCGCCCGACCAGGGCAACCACTTCACCGGCTTTCACATCAAAGCTGATATCACTTAATACCGGTCGATCAGCGCCGGGATATTGCAATTCAACATGGTCAAAACGGATACTATGGCTGAAATCAGTCAATATTCCGGCATCCGCTGCATCTTCAACCGTGATCTGCTCATCCAGCACCTCGAACACCCGTTCAGCTGCTGCCAGGCCCTGCTGGATTTCATTGTTGGCGCGCGAAAGGCGTTTGACCGGCTCATACAACATGATTGCTGCCGCTAGAAAGGACACCAGAGTTCCCGCCGTCGTTTCACCCGACGCCACACGTAAGCCACCATAAAGCAACACGCCGGCAATACCGAAACCGGCCAGCAGTTCCATAATCGGAAATGACAACGCATGCACACGGAACACGCGCAACTGGTGGTGTAAAAAGTCGCCCGTGAACATGCGAAAACGCCTGCGCTCGTAGTCCTCCATGCCGAAGGCCTTGACAACGCGAATGCCCCCCACCGTTTCCTCAACCAGACTGGTCAACTCACCCATCGAAACCTGGCCATCAATACTGGCGCTGCGCATCTTTTTGCCGAAACGGGCAATTGGATAAACGACGGCGGGAAATACCAGCATGGCAATCAGTGCCAGCATCCAGTCCTGATAAAAGATAACGCCAAGCAGAAAAACGATCGTCACTGAATCCCGCATTAGCGCGGTTACGGCTGTGCTGACCGCAGCCTGCACCAACGTTACATCGTAGCTGATGCGGGCCAGCAGTTCGCCGGTCTTGCGGTGCGCAAAGAAGCCCAGCGCCTGCCCCGTCAGATAATCGTAAATCTGGTTACGCAGATCATAAATGACGCGCTGGCCGATATAGCCCATCAGATAGGCCTGCCCGTAATAGGCCGCTCCCTTGATGATATACAGGACAATGACAAACAGTGGAATCAGATAAATCAGTTCCATATTCGTACCGGACAAGGCCTCGTCCAATGCTGGCTTCAGAGCCCAGGCCATTGCGGCCGTGCAGGCAGCCAGCACGACCATGCAGATCATGGCTACGGTGATGCGCCCGCAATATGGGCGCAGATAGGAGAGAAGGCGCGCATACAGTCCGGACATGACTACCCTCAGGACTGTGGCAGGCGCAGTTTCTGACCCACCCGCAGATCGGATGAATCCAGATTGTTCATGGAGCGGAGCTGCGCCATACTGACGCCATAGCGCCTGGCGATGATCCACAGGCTTTCACCCTGGCGCACGGTATGGGTTGGCCGCTGTACCTTCTTGACTCTTCCCATACGCTGAAAAAACCCCAGACTGGCATCAAAAATTGCCGAGGCCAGCTTTTCCTGGTGCTTGCCGTTTTTCAACAGGCGCTCCCTTTTCGGATTGGATATATAGTCCAGCTCTACAAGAACACTGGGGATTTCAAGCGCGCCCAACACGACAAAGCGTGCCCGCTTGGGTTCCGTATATTTGACAGGTCCAGTACTTTTTAATTCGCCAATTATTTCTTCAGCCAGTATCTGTGAGCTGTTCAGACTGTCACGCTTGGCCATATCGCCAAGAATGCGAACGACAAGCGGATCCGCAACTTGTTCCGGCATCACGCCACCCACCGCATCAGCGGCATTTTCCTTGGCAGCCAGTGCTGCCGCCACCTTATCCGGTGTCGCGCCCCGCTCGGACAGCGTATAGACGCTAGCACCCCTGACACTCCGATTTCTGACCGCATCCGCATGAATGCTGATCATCATATCCGCCTTTACGGCTCTGACGAGCTTCACCCTTTTTTTCAAAGGAATAAAATAATCCCCTTTGCGGATCAGAACTGCCTTCATGCCGGCGCGGGCATCAATAATCCGTGCCAGTTTCTTTGCGACTGCAAGTGTGACCTGCTTTTCAAACAGTCCATAGCGACCGATTGCGCCAGGATCTTCACCGCCATGCCCGGCATCGACAGCAACCACGATATCCTTTTTAAACTGCATCTCGCGCGTCACCGGCTTTTTAATCAAAGGCTGCGGGCGTATCAGATCCACTACCAACCGGTGGGGCTTGCCATGCATGGGCTTAAGCAGAAAGGAGCGCGGTTGCACCTTTTCCTTTACATCGATAACAACGCGCAAAATGCCCGGTTTCGGTGCGCCATGGCGAATGGCCTGGACCACAGGGTCGGAAACAGCAAGCGTATCGAGACGCGTCCTGAGTTGAACGCCTTTCATATCAACAACCACACGCTCCGGCTTATGCAGCCTGAATACATGGTAATCAATACCGTGGCTAAGATCGAATACCAGCCGTGAATGATCCGGTGCGGTCCACAGGCGCACATCGCGTACGGTCTGGGGCTTGGCCAGCGCAGCAGCCGGAAACATGACAATCGCTGCTGCCAATAAATAATTTAGCCACACACGGCATTTTAATAAGCCAGGCATCGATTTCATATACTCACGCTGCCATCGCCCTTTGCAAGTGAGGATTCATCCGGCAGACCCGCCTGTTGCGCCGCCTGCTGCCCTGTCTGGTTAATCAGCAGCGCTGCCATCAGAAGCCCCAGCACAATCATGAACGGTTCCATAATACGTACAATGATAAAACTGTTTGCGCCGATGGCATGAACCAATAACCCGCCAAAGCCGCACAAGGCACCCAGGGATGCGCCTTTTAACATGGGGTCGTGCAGTTCATCATAACATTGCCGCAACAGCACCCACATACGTCTTAACAGCCACAGAAACAGAGCAAGACCAATCAGTCCTGTCTCCGACAGCACGCGTGGATATTGCGAATCCATAAAGGTGCCTCCGGTTACGCCGGCACCGAGTAATGGACGGTTGGGCAAATCTTTGGTCAGCACTTTCTCCCATGCTCGCAACCGCTCGCTTGTCGAGGTATCGATACGCATGCCACCCACATGAATCTGCCCTGCCTCTTCAGCCTGGGTGAAGGTAAATGCCATGCGTTGCATGACATTCTGCGGAATCACAAATGGCGCCAGTGCCAAACCGATCAGGCAGACAGTAATTAACAGGCGTTTTTGCTCTGTAAGCAGGATAAACAGGCCAATGGCTGTCATAAATGCCAGATATGAACTGCGCGACTCGGTAAAGGCAAAGGGCACGAGAATGACAGCCATCAGAATAGCCAGCCACAGGCGCTGTTTATTTTCAGCGCTGTGAAGAAACATACCCAGAACCAGCGAAAACATTAGTAGTAGATAGCCTCCAAAGGTGTTGGGTTCACCGATCTCGCCCTCGAATGGCGCCGATACACGCTGGCCGGTTGGAATCTGCGCCATACCAAGCACGCTTACGACAAAGCAGGTGAACAGCAGAACCATAAAATAGCGCTTGACGGTGTCATGGTTATGAATCTGGTTTGCCACCATATAAAAAAGCACGAAATATTCGAGGTATTTGAGCACAAAAAAGAACCCAAAAATACCGATTCGCCCGGCGTAAAATCCGGCCAGCGTGGCAAAAAGTGCTGCCATCCAGTACCATGCAATGGGCTGATTGATCGGCGTCTTGCGCACCGTTCCGAGTTCTTTGTACAGGGCCATACGGAACAGCCATGTCAGACAAATAATGGTCAGCATCAGATCATCCACACGCAGCGTAATCCCGCGGGATTCTGTGGCACTGGTTCCAACGCCCATCTCGCCACCGCCAAACATAAGCTCGGGCGAAAGCAGCGTTGACAAAATTAAAAGATAGAGTGTTAGCTCGACGCTCGTGAAGGCCACGACTACCACCATCAGTCCGGCACATAATAGCAACGGTCCCTGCACCGCACCGGGGGCAAGCAGATATGCTACATACAACAGTAACATGGTCAGCATCAGTGTCAGGAAAACTGCCGGTGGAAATGGCACCCGGATGTGTTTGAGGCTCAGCGCTCTTCCCCTGCCAGCTGCTGGCGTTCCGCATCCATGGGCTGATAGCCTTTGTTATAGGGCCCAGTGAACTGGTCCGCGCACGATCGCATAATCACCACAGTCAACGCAGCCATGATTGAGACGGCAAGCACGCTAAACAGCCGGTGCCGGGACTGTTTGTGCCTACGCAGCCGGTCAAGGTCATGCTGCATTTTCTGCTACCCTTTGCGCCGCCGCTTAGTCGGGGTGCTCACCTGTTGAAGGCCGCGCTTTAACATGGCCAGCACCTGCCCATAGATGCTTTTACGCTCGCGGTCATGCTCACCATAGGCATAAGCATAATACCGATCCATCTTGTACGTACTGTAATCGGGCGACACTTCACCGCGCACGCCATTGAGCACAATACCAAGCACCTTGCCGCCAACGCTTTCCACCGAACCTTTCACGCGTTTGAGCGCACCACGCACAACGGCGCCAATATGGTAGACCAGCAACACGCCATCCACCTTGGAGGCCAGCACAGTGGCATCGGTCGTATGCAGCATCGGCGGCATATCGATGATGACCATGTCATATTCCTTGCGCACCTCATCAAGCAGTTCCGACATGGCGGGTGCGGCCAGAAGATCAGGCGGATTAGCCTTGGCGCGGCCGGCAGTCAGCACATCCAGCTGATCCAGCCCAGGCGTCATCAGCGCCTGATCGATACCCATATCCCCCAGCATGACATCGGAAAAACGTTTGACGGCATCCTGCCAGTGCATTTGCCCCAGCAGGCATTCGCCCAGGCCGGCGGCACGGGCTACACCGAAGGTATGGTGTTGCAGCGGTTTGCGCATATCGGCATCGATCAGTAGCACACGCGCGCCCTGTTGCGCGACCACCACGCCAAGGTTGGCGCCAATGGTGCTCTTACCTTCCTTGATTGTTGCGCTACTCACAATAATCACGCGATTCTCTCCCGTCTGGGAAAACAGCAGATTTGTGCGCAGGCTGCGATAGGCCTCCGCAATGGTGGAAGGCGGAGAGAAATGGGTCACCAGGCGTATTTGCCGTTCGAGGGCATGTCCCCTGGTGGCCAAAGTCTCTACGCCGGAAAACAGTTCGATGGCCTCGTCATGTGACAGATGGGGTATAAAACCAACGACGGGAACCTCCAGAAAGCTTTCCACTTCCTCAATGGTCCCCACAGACGTATCCATCGCCTCCAGAATCAGTGCAATAATAAGCCCGAGCACAAGCCCGAGAATAAAGCCGGCCATGGCTGTCTGGCTGGTACGCACCGGATTAATGCGTGTGGCTGACAGCAGGGCAGGACGGACAAGGCTTACTTCCTGCACCTTTTCCGCCTCTTTGATCAGCACTTCCTGATATTTCTTCTCAAGCAGGTCGAATAAGTCCTCGTTGATACGCACCGTGCGCTCAAGGCGCTGCAATTCCAGCGCCTGCTCCGGCAGGCCCTGATAGCGTTTTTCGGTCTTCTCGATACTGTTCTGGATATCCTGCATGCGGCGCTGAGTCAGCTGAACCTGCTTGTCAAGCTCTTCGACCATGCTATTCAGAATATCCTGTGCCTGTTGGCGCAATTCCTGAATCTGCGGATGCTCATCGGTAAAGTTGGTAGAAAGCTCGGTTCGCTTCAGTGCCATTTCCACCAGACGCTTGTTCAGCTCATCAAAATAGGTGCTGACCTGGCCGGAAACGGTGACTGCCTGATAGTCCCAGCCATCCTGTTTTATTCGTTCACGCAATTGCGACAGCGCAAAGCGCAAATCATTCAAATGTGATACCGCATGGCGGAATTCCTGTTCCAGGTCAGCAACCACCTTGGCCATAACCTCGGAATCCTTGCCAACCATGGACAGGTTATATGCCTGACGGTAGTCACGCACAGCCTCCTCAGCTTTTTTCAGGCGGTCACCGACGAATACAAGCTGCTGCTGAATAAAGCGTTTGGCCTCAAAGACGCGCCTGTTCTTCTCCTCGATATTAAATACGCGGAACTCATCGGCCACTGTCTGGGCAAGGTCACGGGCAAATTCGGCGTTGGAGGAAATTGCGGAAATGCTGATGATGCCACTGTTGCCTTCCTGTTCAGCGCCAATAGCGCCTTTCAGATCAAGCACTTCATCCATATAGTCGGGATTGGCACGAATTTCTTCAGATGTCAGTTCCTGCGGGATCAGCCCCATTTTTTTCGCCACACGTTCCATCAACGCATAAGACTCGACCAAAGCCAGTTGCGTACTCATGTCATCAACCGGTCTGAACGCAGCTCCACGCAACAGCATATCGGCCATATTGCTGCTCTGCTCGACCTTGACGGATGCGTTGGCGCTGTACAGCGGCGGCGGTTGATTCATCCACGTAAACAGCCAGCTGAACACGCCCATGGAAAAGGCGCAGAACAGAATGACCCAGCGCCGGCGCTGTATGACCTGCCAGTACTCCTCGAGATTAAGCTCGTAGCCGCTTGTTGCTGTTGCCTGCGCCATTATGGTATCCGCCGTGATAATTCACGTATCGTTAACGCCTGCTGCCACACCTCAAGTGGACGGAATATCAGAATATCCAGTGTCGGTGTGATATCCTTGATGAACTGGTTCCAGTTACCAATCGGACTGCGTGGAATAATGAGCACATCCTTGTCCCTTAATGCCAGGTTCTGGGTCAGATCCCCCTGCTCCATGAACCGGTCAAAGGCGATCGGCAGAATCTGTGGCGAATCCCTGTCCGACCGCACGATTCGGATATCCTGAAAGTAGGCCCCTTCACCAAAACCACCGCTTTTTGAAACCGCATCGAGAAAATTGATGTCGCCGGTAAATTCAACAATGCCCGGCTTCTTCACTTCCCCCAGCACATAAATACGGCGCTTGGACTGCGCCAGAGACGGGATAAAGACCGTATCCCCATCATCAACCACAGCATTCTCCGACCAGTCGCCCTGTTTAATCGCATGATCGAGATTCAACAACACCGTTTTGCCGCCACGGATGATTTGCACCTTGGTCAGATCTGCATCCTTGGTCGGGCCGCCGGCGCGCGACAGAAAATCGACCAGCGTTTCCTTGCCTGTCAGAAAATAGTTTCCCGGTCCGGTAGGCTGACGCAGCAGGCTTTGCACCTCACCAAAAATGCTCACTGTTTTGCTTTGCGCCTTGATCACCCGCACATCAACGCGTGGATGCCGTTCATAACGTGACAGCAACTTTGTGACATGGCGATCAATTTCACGCGGCGTCATACCCGAAACAGCCAGTGCTTCCTGATATGGCAACGAAACGGTGCCATCCACTTGCACGATGACCTTATACTCCTCGCCCTTGGCGCCCTGCCACAGTGTGATGGACAATTCGTCTCCAGGACCGACTTTATAGCCGGGAACGCCGTCCAACATTTTGAATACGGTATTCTCGTCAACATGGAACATATCGCGGCCTGTTTGTCTGCCCGCACTGTCCGGCAGCCGTACCGATCTGGCCTCAAAGGCTTTGACCAGTACACGGCGATTCTTCTGCAGGGATAATTCGTCATGGCCCGGAGGAAGCGGTTGTTCTGAACCCAAGGCAATGATCTTAATCTGTTCGCGTTTTATGCCTATATCGACAAGCCAGGCCGCAACCGCCTCCGCCCTTGCCCGTGACAGCGCTGCATTATTCGGGAACACTTCGGAATGAATCGGACGCACATCCGCCCTGCCTTCGAGTGTCAGCTGTAATTCAGCAACATCGGTGTGCAATGATTCGTACCATGCCTGAAGCATTTTCTGACTTCTTTCACTTAGCATGGCCGATCCCGTATCGAAAAATACCGCCAGCGCCTCACCTGCCTCGATACCTGTCATACGCCTTGCAGGGGCAGGGGAAGCCTTGAGATCAGACCATACTTCAACACCGCCATCCGCACGCACGGCAGCAATATCCAAGCGGCCGGTATCGCGTATATCACCCAGATCAACATCGGAATACACGCCAAAGTTCGGAATCAGGTGGGACTGCGCAACAAATCCTGAGTCCTGCCAGCGCCATACACCAAGTCCACTGCCATCACCAGAGGCGGCCAGTAACTCACGGCGGCCATCGCCATCAAGATCGCCAACTCTGAGGGCCTTCCAGGTTCCAGTATCAACAACCGCATGCCTGTTCCAGCCCGACGACGATCCTGTCCAGGCACGAATACCGAGCCGGTACAGGCCGACCGACAGATCCATATAGCCATCACCGTTGATGTCCGCAACCGTCACCGATTCCGCATCGCCATCCGCCGGCAGCGCCTCAAGCTCCCAGCGCGCCGTACCATCGCCATACCATATCTGAACGCCGCCAACCTGCCGCCATTTGCCGCCCTTCACATCCGCACCCAGGCCACCGCGGCGGGCTGCAACAATATCCATATGCCCATCGGTATTCAGATCGGCGACCGCGATATCCGTAAACAGCCCCTCCACCATGGGGCCGACATCACTCAACCAGCCGCCCGCGGCATCATTGAGCCATACGTAGATACCGCCACCTGGCTCACCGCTTCCCTGTGCTGCAATAATATCAGGCCAGCCATCCTCGTTAACGTCCGCCAGAGCCACATCCCGGTATATGTCACTTTCCGCCGGCACAGAATGTAAATGCCATTTCTGCTGTACAGTATCCAGCGTCCATACCTGCAGGCCTTTCTGATCACCTTCCCCGCCAATCAGCACCTCAGGGCTGCCATTACCATCAACATCCGCGACGGCAAAAGCGCGTGGCTGCATACCTGTTGCCGGGCCATCCTGAAGCTGCCAATGACCCTCACCATCTCCCCATTCAACATGGAAGCCATCGACCGAAGCACGTCCTCCGACCATCAGATCAAGGTGCCCATCCTGGTTCAGATCGGCAAAACGCGCCGCGCGGGACTGCATGACGCGCTGCGGCCCAATATTGTGCATGGAATAGGAAGGCAAGGGAGAGCCCTTGTCTGACACAGACATCGTTGGCGTAGGTACAGTTGTGCGGCAGGAAGCCAACACCAGCATGCAGAATGCCAGGATAAACAGCTGAAATAAGTTTATAATTCGCCCGCCCATACGGGGGGACAATACACTATATTTTCCCCGAATTGTCAAGCATTTACGTAAACTTTTTAAAACTAATATGAAGTAGCGCCGCTTTCTTTCCGTAATGTAATGAAAAACTTGACGCAAACCCACCATTTGGGTGATAGTCCAACCCCATTGGATAATGGGTTGCTATGTGACACACTGAGCTACAATTTGTATGGAAGGATATGCTTTTTATTCCAGTGACTTATGCAATAGATGACGTGCTTGCGCCAACAGCGGCCGGATTTGTCGCTGTGAGGTGCTGAGCCATGTACCTTGAACACTGGCAGCTTGATGATTTCCCGTTTGAAAACATCGCCAGCCCACGCTATTTCTTTGCCTCGGCAACACATCATATGCTTTACGACGACCTCGAGGATGCCATCAATCGCAGCAAAGGCGCCATTGCCCTGACCGGTGATATCGGTTGCGGCAAATCAACCATTAGCCAGCGTCTTTTGCTGAACCTGCCGGAAGAACGCTTCGATATTGCCCTGATTACCCATGCACGCCTCACGCCAACTGAAATGCTGCTGGAAATTACCCGGCAACTTGGGCTGGAAGCCGAAACAGCTGACAAAAACACCCTGTTGCACGTAATTCAGGAGCATCTGACCCGCAATGCCGAAAAAGGACGTGATACGCTGATCTGCATTGATGAAGCACAGAGCATTCCATCGCTGGATACCTTTGAAGAACTGCGGCTGTTGCTTAACTATCAGCTTGGTGACCGTTTTCTCATTACGTTGTTTTTCGTTGGCCAACCGGAACTGCAGCAAAAAATCGCTGAATTGCCCCAATTAAAACAACGCATTGCACTCAATCTCCACCTGAGCCACATGGACGAGCAAAACACAACGCACTATATCCTGCACCGCCTGCGGGCTGCCAATTGCCAGCGGCCGATACTCACGCGCCAGGCCGCCCAGACGATCCACCGATTGACCGGTGGTGTTCCCAGACGTGTTAATCACCTGATGGATCGCTGTCTGCTGGTCGGCATGCGCAGCAATAGCTCCCTGCTTGATAGCAGGCTGGTCTCGGAAACAGCACAAAGGTATCCTTGCTGAATATGAGCAAATATATCGATCTGTTGCGCGCCCACCGGAAGGAAGAAGAAAAACAGAAACCAGCCACATCTGGCGAGGCTCCACAAGCTGATCAGGGCATGTCCGATCTGGAAGGCATGCTGCAGGATGAACAGCCAGGCAGCACCACTGCTGCTGGGGCGCCAGCGCCGCAGAACCAGTTGCCCGATGAAGCCGAGGCTATTGCTGAAGATTATACCAGCCCCGCCGCCAGCGCTCCAAACAGTAAAGGGAACGCAGAAACCGGAGAAATAGCGGCATGGCTAACCACATGCACACAGCATATCCTGTCACTGTTTAATGCGGCCGCCTCCGATACATCGTTTGACATCGGCGTCCTGGAAAAACATATCGGCCAACTCACTGATCGCCTGCAGGACAAACCGGAAGCCATGAATGAACTCGAGCTTGAGATCGCCAACCGGACAAAAAATATTCGCGCGATTGACGCTGTAAACGGCGATCTGGTGCAGAAGGCCGTCATGATGATGCTGTATGCTATTAAAACAGGACTGCAGCTTAATATTGCAGCAGCGGAACTGAAACTGTTGACACTGGCGGCCATGCTGCATCATATCGGCATGGCACAGATTCCTGCTGATATTCGCCAGAAAAAGGAACAATTGAACAAGGAAGAACGCGAACTCATCCGGCAGGCATCGAAGAAAGCACATGATTATCTGCATCGCTGCGGTATAAGCACGCCGCAGATTCTACTGGCTGCCGAGCAGACTCAGGAGCGTTACGATGGCAGCGGCCCAAAGGGGCTTTCGGGAACCGACATCGCCTACAGCGCCCGTATCGTGGGCCTGCTTTCGATGTTTGAGTCCCTGATCCATTACCGCCCCTACCGGGAAAGATTATTGCCCCGGGATGCTATACGCGAGCTGGTGAATCACCATAAAGCAGCTTTTGATCCGGTGATATTGAAGGCATTGATCGAATCCATTTCTCTTTACCCCGTCGGCACCTATGTGCAACTGAACTCCGGCGATGTGGGCCAGGTCATCCATGTGCATACCCGCCTTCCCCTGCGGCCCAGGGTTCTGTTAAACCTGGACAGGCACGGTAACCCCATGACTCCACGTAAAGTGGATCTGCGCACACAACCCAACCTGATGGTGCAGCGCTGCATGTACGAAGAAGGGCTGGCATCACTGAAACAGGCAGAACAGGCACAGCCGGCAACATGACGCAAGACCCCAATCCGCCTGCAGCATCATCTGCCAATACAAATGATCTTGAGGTGTATGCCGATCTGGCTTCCCTGTATCCCGATAACGAGGCCTATTTACGCAAATATGCTGAACTGTTGATAGCTGTCGGCCAGATTACAACGGCCACCGAAATCCTACGCCAGTTGTATTCGCTGTTATTAAAGGGCGACAACCCCAGAAAAGCCGATGCGTTGGCGCATGAGTTCCCGCAAATTGGACGGGTCATCTCGCTGAAACATGACGGGGATGACAAATCCATCGGCGACGTTCTGTCGGAAGATATGTTCAACAAGCTGTGGCTGCGCATGCATCAGAGGCGCATTCCTGAAGGACAGCATCTGTTCCACAAGGGAGAATATGGCGACACGCTGTACCTGATCATCAAAGGTGAACTGGCGGCATGTATCACGACCGAAAAAGGTAAAATCGTACTGCTGAACATGGTCGGTGAAGGCGGTGTTGTCGGCGAAGGCGGCTTTTTAAATCCAGGGCCAAGAAATGCTGATGTTGTTGCCAATCAGGACAGTATCGTTGTAGAGCTGCCACGGAAGAAAACCATTGCCTATCTTGCCGAACACCTCGACGTGGAGCAAGAACTGAACATGGAAGCCGAATTCCGCTATATGACAGGCCTGCTTTCTATCAATCCCCTGTTGCAGAACCTTCCACTGGATATGCGTCAGTACATGGCGAAAGAAACCAAGATTGAACATTATGTAGTTGGGACGGTCATCCATAAGGCAGGGGCGGAGCTCACCGCTGTGGATATGCTGGTGCAAGGAAAGGCCGCCTACGTCATGCGTGACAAGACCGATTCGCACGTGCTCGACAGTCTGTCGGTTGGCGAACTGATCGGCGATACTTCGGCTGTTCGCAAGTCCAGCTGCCCGGCCGATTTGATGGCCATTGAAGATATTATCATGGCGCACATCCCTTATGCCGCTTTCAAAAATGTCGTTGAAGCCTACCCTCCCTTAAGAGAATCCCTGTTTAAATATGCACATAAGCAGCGCGAACGCATCATGCGTAAAGTAAGCGAACTTGGCTCGTCGTAACTGCTGTGGCTGATCAGCAGCAACAGCAGGAACTGGAGCGCAAGGCCGCACGATACGAGCAGTTGTGTCACATTTACCCAAATGATCCGAAACATCTTCGTCGCTATGCGGAAATCCTGTTGCAACTGGACAAGGAGGTTCAGGCCGACCATATACTGGAGCGCCTGCACAATGTACTCATCCAGGCCGGTCAGCAAGCTGATGTAAAAGAGCTCGAAAAACTCCGACAAGCGACCATCCACTCCCCTCATCGCCATGGCCATCACAGCCCGCTGCTGCGTTTTATCAATAAGAAACAGGGGCTGTTTTCCACCCACAAGCAAATCAAGCTGAATCAGGGGGAATATCTGTTTCGCCAGGGTGAAAGCGATGAAGATATGTATGTTCTGCTTGGTGGCGAGCTGGGTGTATGGGTTCATGCGGAGGATCAGAAAGACCCAATTCTGGTTTGCCACCTGAAAGAAGGTGCGACGGTTGGTGAAATGGCTTTTCTGCATGGAGAGAAGCGCTGTGCAGATGTCCTGGCCAACATGGATTCTGAGTTAATCAAGCTGCCACGCAAGACGGTTTCGCGCCTGCTGCTGAAGCATCCCAAAGTCGAAAAAGAAATAAGGCAAGAGGCTGATCTTCGCAGACATATGACGATGATCAGCATGAATCCTATCCTGACGCAGGCACCGGCCAATCTTCGCCGCTATCTGGTCCAGAATGTAGAAATGCGCTGCTATCCAACCTTTGGCATCATCGCCAAGGAAGCCGAACCAATTGAAGAGGTCGGTGTTGTGATCTCTGGCCTGGTACGCCGCATTACCGAAGACTATTCCGGTGACAGCCATGTTTTTGAATCCATTAAAGCTGGTCACATGCTTGGCTGGGAAGCGTCGGTACAGGATCATTCCGGCTTTTCTTCCGACACGCATCTTACTTCCCTTATCGCCATGCAGGAATGCAATATCCTGTTTATTCCAATGTCCAGATTCTGCGAAGTTCTGGATATGCACCCGCCATTGAAAGTAGCGCTGAGCAAGGAAATGAACGCCTATCTATCCGGTACGCTGTCAGCTATTCGGGATATCAGCCGGCTCTAGTCAATCCGTTTCTTCACATATAAACCAGGATGGGCCTGAGGGTTTATGCCTCCCCCGGCAGGCGGCGAAGCAGATCGTGTATCGAAATCACCCGGTTGATAAACAAAATGCCGTTAAGGTGGTCAATTTCATGCTGAATCACGCGTGCCTCGAAGCCGGTGCTTTCAATGGTGTGGCTTTCCCCAAGCAGATTCTGATAGCGAACCCTGACCATTCTGGCGCGGGGCACCATGCCAACCCAGTCCGGCACGGAAAGACAGCCTTCCCGACCCAGCGCTTCGCCTTCAGCATGAAGAATTTCCGGATTGGCCATGTGCAGCAGGCCGTGATGCCGGCATGACTTACGGGCCTGCCGGCAGTCAACAACGATGGCCCGTTTAAGTTCACCGATCTGAGGCGCCGCAATGCCGACCCCGCCCGGACCGGCCCGCATCGCCAATTCAAGCTCTTTCAGCAATGCCTCAAGCGAGGCATCAAAAGCATTCACACAGTTTGACATGCGCCGCAAGCGCACATCCGGGTGCGTCAATATCGAGCGCATAGTTCAGCTACAGAACCGCCTCATCCATTGCATGTATATCGATATCGATCCCGAGATCAGCTCCCACTTCCTGCATGCGGTTTTGCACCGCTGCGACATGCTCTCCGACAACAACCTCCAGCGCCATCAGGTAGACGTCACCATGATCTGAAGCGCGGCTGCGGGTAGACAAGTCCACAATCGTAATCCCAAGTTCTGCCAGCGCCTCGGCTACGGCATGCACAATGCCAACCTGGTCAGCACCATGGACGGTAATCACACAATCCGGCTCTTGCGGTTCTACCGTCACTTCGTCTGCAACCAACGGCTGCGACTGTATGGTCAGACCTGTGCGCTGTTCCAGTTCCGCCAGCGCCGCCTTCAACGCTCCCAGGCTGACACCTTCCGGTAAGCGAACAATTAACATCATGGCAAAACGCCCACGCAAAGCCGTCATCGAAGAATCCTCAATATTGGCTTGCAGATGCAACATGGACTCAGATACGTCACGGACGATGCCCGGACGGTCGTGCCCAGAAATGGATAACAGTACGTAAGACATCAACGCCTCCCTGACTAACGGCTGTCGAGACTACTGCGACTCTTGATAAACCGGTAGTACTACATATGTTGAAATGTCAGACGGAAAACGAGGCGCCGCACCCGCATTCGCCTTTCTGGTTGGGGTTGCTGAACACAAAGGCCGAGGAAAGCGCATCCTGCTGGAAATCAACTGTAAGCCCTTTCAGTGCCTTTTCGTACGATTCCACATCCACAAACACACTGAATCCGCTATATTCCCGCACCATGTCACTTTTCTCAGGCGCATCGGCAAAATCCATCACATATTCAAGCCCTGAACATCCTGCGGCCTGCACTGCCAGGCGTACGCCTTTCCGGCCAGCCTCGATCACCACGACTTGCAAGCGTTCAAGTGCGGCTTCAGTAAAATGGATGTCCGGCGTCAGATTGCCCGCATATTGGTTCATGTATTCATCCCAGTCAGGCAGCCATGCCCGCCATCGCCTTCAGACGACTGTGTATACGTACCAGCTCATTGACTAACGCCTGTGCATCATCTTCCGTATTGGAAGGACCAAAGCTTGCGCGAATACTGCTGCGCGCCTGCTCCTGCGGCACGCCCATCGCCAGCAGCACATGTGATGGATCGCGCTTGCCGGATGAACATGCCGAACCGGACGCCACGGCAAAGCCTGCCAGATCAAGCTGCATCAGCAGTGTTTCGCCATCAATACCGGGCAGGCAAAACATACTGGTATTAACAAGGCGCTGTGCATCACAGCCAAGGATACGCGCCTGTGGAATTGCTTTTATCAATTGCTGTTCGAACGATGTACGAACACTAGCGCAGGCAGCATAATCCAACTCGCCCAGCACTGCTGCAAACCCCGTAATTCCTGGCACATTTTCCGTACCTGATCTACGCCCCCGCTCCTGACCACCACCGGGCGTCAGCTCAAGCAGTTTGCACCCGCGCCTGACCACCAGCGCACCGACGCCCTTCGGTCCGCCGATCTTATGCGAGGAAAGCGAAACAAAATCCGCTCCCAATTCAGCAACATTCAGTGGCAATTTACCCAGAGCCTGCACGGCATCCACCAGCATAGCGATGCCATGTTCATGGCAATAGTCAGCGACCTGTTTTACCGGCTGTATCACGCCGGTTTCATTGTTTGCCATCATCATGCAGACAAGCCTCGTGTCCTCATTGATATGCAAGCAAATTTCACTGGCCTCAACAAATCCATCGACATTGGGCCGCACACATACAAGCTCCCAGCCAGGACGTTCTCCCCATTGCTCCATCGGCCTGAGTACTGACGGATGCTCGATGGCGGACACCACAATGCGCCCCGGCTGCTGGCCCGCCAGCCAGCCATAAATGGCCAGGTTGTTTGCCTCGGTGCCGCCAGAGGTAAATACGATTGAACCTGCCTCGGTATGGATATAGGCCGCCAGCCTGTCTCTGGCATCATCCAGCACCCGCCGTGCTGCCCGACCTGCCCAGTGCAGGCTTGACGGGTTGCCCGATGCACTCTTTGCCGCCTCCTGCATGGCCCTGAGGCCAGACATTAGCGCCGGACAGCTGGCGTTGTAATCAAGATACCGCTGCAATACGTGATTCCTGTACGAAAGGTTGCGCATCAGGTGGGTAATCCTCAACAGGCGCCAGCTCCACCTCATCAAGCAACACCTTTTTCTGGCACACATCTTCGAGGGTGACGACATCCAGGAAACGGTAAATATGCTTGCCCAGGGCTTCCCATAGCTGATGCGTATCACAGCGGCTTCCACGGTGGCAACCACGTATGGCATTTTCGCACAGCATCGTCCGGATCGGCTCATTAACGGCGCGGATAACATCAGCAACAGAAATTTCGCTGGCAGGTTTGGCCAGCAAATAGCCTCCACCCGGTCCACGTACCGATTTGACCAGCCCACCCTCACGCAACCGTCTGAACAGCTGTTCAAGATAGGAGAGTGAAATAAATTGCCGTTCGGAAATTGCAGCCAGTGTTACGGGGCCTTTATTATCTTGCTTGTTCAGATCCACCATCGCTGAAACGGCATATCTTCCCTTGCTCGTTAAACGCATATCACTGCCTCCTGGCGTATTTCAAATATCCATACGCGAGGGTCGGATATTATATACCCGACCTTTTTAGTCAACTACTATCGCCGGGGGTCGGATTTAATGATACATCAATGGATTTTACCGTTGGGGTCGATTTTTGTTATTGGATCCAGAACCACCTCAACCTGGGTCCTGAGGCACGGCTATTGTCAGCGCGCTGAAACACCTTTTCTAGCCTGGCTCCCGCAATATAAAACCTTGAGTATCCATGACCCGTTATTCTCGCTTAAATACCGCCACCGCCAAGAAAGTGCTCCAGCTTTTTGTGTTCTTCATCCATATCGGCCGCCAGTGCGCCTTCCCGTTCGGGTCCCTCGGCGAGAGCATCCGGATGCAGATCATCAATCCGCGCATTGACATCATCAACCAGTTTGAGCACATGCTTGATCGCTTCAGCCACGGGGTTCGGCATCAGATGATGATCCAGGTTAATCTTGCCATCCTCAATCAGGGATTCAGTCGTGCCGACAATAGTTCCCGGAATGCCAATCACGGTGGAATGTGCTGGCACATCCCGAAGCACAACCGAATTAGCGCCAATCCGTGTCTGCTCACCAATCGTAATTGGACCCAGAACCTTGGCTCCGGCGCCGATAATGACGCCATGTTCCAGCGTCGGGTGGCGCTTGGCCTTCTGCCATGTCGTGCCGCCAAGCGTTACACCGTGATACAGTGTGACATCATCGCCAATTTCAGTTGTCTCACCGATAACAATACCCATACCATGATCAATAAAGAAACGGCGCCCGATCGTTGCGCCGGGATGGATTTCGATACCGGTCAGCCAGCGCGTAAGATGGGATATCAGGCGCCCGATGAGGAGAAAACCGTGTCGCCAGCAGGCGTTAGCCATACGATACATCCATATCGCATGCAGCCCCGGATAGCAGGTGACAACTTCCCAGGTCGTACGCGCCGCAGGATCCCGGTCAAAGGCGCTTTTGATGTCTTCGCGAATGGCTTTCCACATATTGTGGCGCAGCCTACATGATCTTTTGCACGGACTGTAGCACAGCTGCGGGTGCGCAAAGGCTCCATATTGGTTTAGACGACAATTTATGTCTTATCCACTGCTGCATCTCATCCGGCGTCACCTGCCGTATCTGTTCAATCCATTCATCCTGAGCTTTCAACCTTGACTCATCCAGCCGCCCACCGAGATACAGCATCTGCCCTTCCACCGAATCCATGCCCATACGCAACTGAACCTCTAGCTGGCGCTTGCCGCGCTCAACGGCTTGCACAGCTACCTGCCCGGCAAACGTCAACAGAGTATCGCGAATCACATCAATACATTCCGGCAAATGCGCCGGTTCGGTACTGCAAGAGATGGTCAGCACGCCAGTATCTGTCATGCTGAGCAGATGCGAGCCGACATGATAGGCCAGGCCGCGTTTTTCGCGCACCTCGCGGAACAGGCAGGAACTCATGCCACCACCCAATACCTGATTGGCCAGCCAGGCCACGGGGCGTTCATCGGACGCGGCGGTGATTCCCGGATAGGACAGCAACAGCTGCGCCTGTTCAAGTTCCCGCGGCAGATACTGTATGTCCGCTGTCATGCGGGCAGCTTCACGCTTTTCACGCGCTTGTGCCTGCGGCCATGCCACCCCTGCCAGCGCATCCACCAGTTCGGTATGGATAATACGGCCTGCGGCAGCCATGAGCAGCCGTGGCGGTCTGTAATTGGCAGCGAGGTAATCGCCCATATCCTGATGTGACAGCGCCGACAGGGCCCCCTGCGTTCCAAGCGTCGGTCTGCCCACACTCTGGTTCGGAAACATGGCCTGCATATGCTGTTCAAATGCCCACTCGTCCGGTGTGTCCTCAACCATGCCCATTTCGGAGAAGATCACCATCCGCTCACGTTGCCATTCATCGGCGGGAAGAGCGGGATCAAGCAGCATCTCGCCAAGCAGGCCAAGCGCCGCAGGCCAGTCTTCGTGCAGCACATGCATGTGGAAACAGGTGCGTTCACGGGATGTGAAGGCATTGGCGTTGCCGCCGAGCTGATCCAGCTGTTCACTCAGCGCATGCACATCCAGCCGCTTTGTTCCCTTGAACAGCATGTGTTCCAGAGCGTGCGAAATCCCTGCCTGCGCTTCGCGCTCATCCCGGCTGCCCGTGTCAACAAAAATGCCCAGCGCCACACTCTGTGCCTCGGGCATCGCATGGCTGATCACCAGTGGGCCGCCCGGAATTTGTGTCTCTTCAGTGAAAGGAGTCTTCATTCTTACAATGAAAAAGAGGCGGGTTTCCCCACCTCTTCATCGGATTGCATAGTTTTCATCAGCATGATCAGTCTTCAGCGTCCTCATTGAGAAGCTCTTTCATGGACAGGCGAATCTTGCCGCTGCGATCGACATCCAGCACCTTGACGCGCACTGTCTGCCCCTCTTCCAGCTCATCGGAAACCTTCTCGACGCGGTGCCTGGCAATCTGCGAGATATGTACCAGGCCATCGGTATTGCCAACCACACGTACAAAGGCGCCAAAATCCATCAACTTGACAACCTTGCCTTCGTAGACCTTGCCCACCTCAACCTCGGCAACAATATCGTTGATCATCTTCTTCGCCGCTTCACCGGCTTCACCGGTCACAGCAAAAATTTTGATCGTACCATCGTCTTCGATATCAACCTTGGCGCCAGTCTCTTCAACAATGCCGCGGATGACCTTGCCGCCTGCACCAATCACTTCACGAATCTTGTCCGCCTTGATCTTCATCGTGAACATGCGGGGGGCATGATCGGCTACTGACGAACGCGCCTCGGTGATGCACTTGGCCATCTCTCCCAGAATATGCATACGACCTGCATTTGCCTGCGCCAGAGCCTCTTTCATGATATCACGCGTCAGACCGCCGATCTTGATGTCCAGCTGCAATGTCGTCACACCTTCCGCAGTACCGGCAACCTTGAAATCCATATCACCCAGATGATCTTCATCCCCCAGAATATCGGAGAGTACGGCATGACTGTCAGACTCAAGAATCAGGCCCATGGCGATACCGGCAACTGGAGCCTTCACGGGCACACCGGCATCCATCAGTGCCAGAGAAGTGCCGCAAACCGAAGCCATCGACGAAGAACCATTGGATTCAGTGATCTCGGAAACGGCACGAATCGCATAACCAAAGTCGTCCATACTCGGCAATACCGCCTCAACGCCACGACGGGCCAGACGGCCATGACCGATTTCACGGCGCCCCGGAGGCCCGAAGCGACGTGCCTCACCCACAGAATACGGTGGAAAGTTGTAATGCAGCATGAAACGCTGTTTGGCTACGCCTTCCAGTGATTCGGTCATCTGCATATCTGATTCGGTTCCCAGCGTGATAGTGACCAGTGCCTGGGTTTCACCACGGGTGAACAGCGCTGAGCCGTGCGTGCGCGGCAGCACACCAACCTGACAGTCAATGGCACGCACGTCAGTTGTCGAGCGCCCGTCAATACGAGGGTTCCCATCAATGATTGAACGGCGAACCACGTGCTTCTCAAGACTCTTAACGGCAGAGGCCACATCATTGGCAGAGAACTCACCCTGCTCCTCTTCTGTGCCGGCCAGTTTTTCCTGCGCCGTAGCACGGATGGCCTCCACCTTGGCGGAGCGGGCCGATTTATCCACGATGCCATATGCCTCTCGAATATCGGCCTCAAAAGCTTCATTAACTGCTGCCTGCACTGCATCGTTACCAGCCAGCTCAATTTCCATCTTCTCTTTACCAGCGGCTTTCGCCAACTCTTCAATGGCATCCAGAACTGGCTGATACCCTTCCTGACCGAAGGTGATCGCATCAATCATTTGCTCTTCAGAAAGCTCTTTGGCTTCCGATTCGATCATCAGCACCGCATCGCGGGTGCCTGCTACAATCAAATCAAGCGCAGATTCTTCCATCTGTGCATAGGTCGGGTTGAGAACAAACTCACCATTGATGAAACCAACACGGGAAGCGGCAATCGGACCGTTAAAAGGCACGTCGGAAATTGCCAGTGCAGCAGAAACACCATTGATAGCAACAATGTCCGGATTATTGTCATCATCAGCCGAAACAACGGTCGCAATTACTTGCGTCTCATGAAAATAACCTTTTGGGAACAGTGGCCGAATCGGGCGGTCGATCAGACGCGATGTCAGTGTTTCCTTCTCGGATGGACGGCCTTCGCGTTTGAAGAAGCCCCCCAAAAAGCGGCCTGCCGCATAGGTCTTCTCCTGGTAGTGAACGGTCAGCGGCATAAAATCTACGCCCTGCAGCGGTGTTTTTGCCGCTGTTGCAGCCACATGTACGGTCACATCACCATACTGGGCCATGACAGAGCCGCCTGCCTGTCGGGCAATGCGCCCTGTCTCGAAACTTATATCACGACCACCAACGGCCGCTTTGGTTGTTTTTACATCAAACATATTATTAATCCTTTATCAGGATTCATGTCTCTGTCTGTGGAAATAGAAAATCGGGAAAAAGAAAACAAAAAAGAAAGGCGACCCGCATTGGACCGCCTTCCGGATGTTAGCGACGCAACCCCAGGCTTTCGATCAGGCTACGGTAGCGGTTAAAATTCTTCGCTTTCAGATACTTCAGAAGGTTGCGGCGGGCGCCAACCATTTTCAGCAGTCCGCGCCGTGAATGATGATCCTTATGATGGGTCTTGAAATGTTCGGAGAGTGTATTAATGCGCTCGGTCAACAATGCGACCTGCACTTCCGGTGAACCGGTATCTCCTTCGCTCGTTGCAAATTTCTCAATAATTTCGTTTTTCTTTTCCGCAGCCAAAGACATGAATCTCTTTTACCTCTTTATTTTTCCTCTTTATAGGGCGGCGAAAACTAACTGCAGGTATAGCTGCATGCAAACATTTATTTTGCCTATTTTTCAAGGTTGTTTGTCGAATCAGATATTCATTTGGACCGGCATGCCAACACGTCTAATTTGCTTCTCCAGTGACTGCATCCACGCTTCCGGTAAGGCCGACACATGCCCTGCCTCCGGCTGCAGTGACGGCCGTGCAAGCCCGTAAAGCAACACGCCTTCCAGTGGCGCGTTATCGCGTACCAATCTGGTAAGAAAATCCAGATATGCCGTGATTTCTGTTTCGGCTGGCGGCGCACCATCCCATGCAAACATGCAGGTTTGAATCCACGTCGGACAAAGCGAGGCGGACCCGTCAATCTGCTGACGCAGGCGTTCAACATCCAGCTTCACGCCATTGATGCGGCGAATGCCCTCCGGTGTCACGCTATCCAGCTTGATCCACACCTCGCCGTTATGTTCGGCCATCAGCTGCACACCGCGTCGCACATGCGCCCTGTGTATATAGGAACCATTTGTAATCAGGCGTAATTTGACGCCTTCGGGAACAGCCGCCTGATGCATGGCCTCCACAACCAACTGAACCACGGTATCGAACTGTTGGCAACTGGTCGGCTCGCCATTACCGGAAATTGCAATATCGCAGAGCCTCCGACAACCCTCCGGCACACGCCCAGCCATGAAGGAGCCATGCAGCAGTTCATCCAGAAAATCATTCAGCTCTTCACGAAGCAGCGGCAGATTGATTTCCGATGCCACGCCACGTACCAGATTAGGCACCTGGCAATAGGCGCAATGCCAGTTGCAGGCATTGTTGGTGTTCAGATTAACACCGACGGACACGCCACCGGCACGTCGTGAAATCACTGGATATACATAACGCAGCCCCGTCGTATCACGATCGTGATTATCCGTTGAAAGCTGCTTCATTATCCCGCTGCCACAACCCTGTGCATGGCAGCGGTTACAGAGGATAGTTCGTCCAATGTTATAACGTAAGGCGGCATCGTGTAGATAAGCTTGCCAAAGGGGCGCAGCCAGACACCCTGATCAACAAACATCGCCTGTACGTTGGCAATATCCACCGGCTTGCGCATTTCGATAACGCCAATCGCACCTTTCACACGCACATCAGCAACACCTGCCAAGTCCGCACAAGGAGCCAGCTCTGCCTGCAATTGTACCTCGATAGCATGCACACGCTGTTGCCACGGACTGTTTAACAGCAATTCAAGGCTGGCATCAGCCACCGCACAGGCCAGTGGATTGGCCATGAAAGTCGGACCATGCATCAATACGCCGGAGCTTGTTTTATCACCACAATTCACATGAATGCCGTCGCATACCTTCGCAGATGTCAGGACAGCAGCCAGCGACATATAACCGCCGGTCAGGGCTTTGCCGACACATAGAATATCCGGGACGATATCAGCATGCTCGCAGGCAAACATGCATCCGGTACGGCCGAAACCAGTGGCAATTTCATCAAGAATTAAAAGTACATTGTGGGTATCACAAAGGCTGCGCACCTGCCGCAGGAACTCCGGTGCATAAAATTGCATGCCGCCGGCCCCCTGCACAATTGGCTCAAGAATCACAGCAGCGATCTCGCTATCGTGCTGCTCAATCAAGGATTTGAAGCTGGCAATCTGGACATCATCCCATGCTTCATCTGTCATGGTCGTTGGTGCATCGGCAAAATAATGCTCCGGCAGCATACCCGAAAACAGATGATGCATGCCGGACACGGGGTCACAGACGCTCATGGCGCCAAAAGTATCGCCATGATAACCGTTTCTGATGGTTAACAATTTCTGCTTTTTGACATCCCCCTGCGCCTGCCAGTACTGCAACGCCATCTTAATAGCCACTTCCACGGATACGGAACCGGAATCGCAGAAGAACACCTGCTCAAGTCCTTCTGGTGTCATGCTGAGCAGGCGCGCTGCTAGACGGGCCGCTGGCTTGTGTGTCAGACCTCCAAACATGACATGCGCCATATCTTTCAGTTGCGCTTCAATCGCCTGATTCAGCTCCGGTACATTGTAACCATGTATGGCGCACCACCATGACGCCATGCCGTCAATCAGTCGGCGGCCATCTTCCAGTTTGAGATAAACACCATGCGCCGATTTCACGGGATAACCAGTTACAGGATCCAGCATGGATGCATACGGATGCCAGACATGTTCCCGCTCAAATGCATGCCAGTCTTTTTCAAAGGCCCGCCACAGATCAGATCTGGAGTTCATGCCTATGTTGATGCCAGAGATTGCAGGCGTCCGGCCTGAACAAGGTCCAGCGTCAGACGTTCCAACACCACCGGCTTGTCCTCAATGGAAGCTCCTTTCAGCAATACTTCCGCTTCATGAATGCGCCACATCGCCAGTGCCAGCTCTTGCCCCTGCCACTGCCGTGATTCTTCAGGAACACTTTGCCTGGCCGCTCCGAAAAGCCTTGCCTTTTTGGCCGCCGACCGTGGCTCCTGTGCGGCGTACCATCGGTACATCAAAAGCTGCTGAATACGGCCGGACAGCCAGCCCAGCACCTGCACCTCGGCCACCCGCTGCTGAAATAGCCGGCGCAACATTGAAAGCGCCTGCGGTGAACGTTGAGCCACTGCCTCACAGTATTTACCAAGGTCTTCCGGACAGTGTTCGCCCAGCAGATCGCCAACCACTTCCTGCCCCAGCATCTTTCCCTCACCATTGTCATAGAACTGGAGGCGCTCCACCAGTCTGCGCGCGGCCTGGCGCATACCATGTAGCCGTTCAGCCGTCATTATGACCGCATCATCACTAATCCTGATCCCTGCATCCTCCAGCAAAGACCCAAACCAGCGCTGGAATTCTTCCGGTGCAGGTGTCAAAAAGGCGCAGCTCACCACCTTCGTTTCGGCCTGCATGCGCTGATGCAGCGCCTTTTTGGCTGAAATTTCCGCTGCACAAATGATGATGCGATTTTCCGCCTGTATACCTGTAGCCAATTTCAGCAGATGCTCCGTCTGTTTGGGCGAGGCTGACTCTCCATTGCGCACCAGCGCATAACAGCAACTCTGACCGAATAGCCCCTGACTGCTGCTTTCTACCTCAATACGGCCAAGTTCGCTGACATCCACGCGCAGGCGGATGGCATCACGTTCTCCTGCCTCCAGCAGTGCCTCGGCTGCTTCAAACAGCGCATCCCGGTCCTCGCCATGGAGATAATAAGCAGGATATTCCGGCGGCAGGAGCCGCGCTGATGGCAACTGCATCAGATCTTCCGCATCAGAATCCGGCGCGCAAACGGGTCCATACGTTTCGCATCCACTCTTTACGCAAGTCGTCAGCAAGTCGCTGCCGTGATGCCTCGATACTGGCCGGGCCACCCGTTGCAAAAACATCGCCTTTCACGCTCACCGCACCACTCTGCCATATTACTTTTCCCTGGTGATACACGGCGAGCCCCCCTTTGAGTGTCAGACGGTATTGGATGGCAATCCCTGCGGCATCGTAAGCTACAGGCGCAAATTTCTCGGCAACATGCGTGATACGTAACACGGCATGATGTGTGGAAGAACCCTTGTCCGGCTGACCATCAACCAGCGTATAGGCATGCGGGTCCGATTGAATGCGCTGACGCAGCAGCGGCAGAAATGCCTTTGAGCCTGACGCAGCCTGAATAGACAGCGTATGCACATCCTCCGGAATCGCGCCACCCCCTTCGCCATGACCGGCCAGATGATAACCGCAGGAAGCCAGCACCAAAGTCATCATAAGTGGCACATAGACATTAACAGTGAAAAGGATTTTCCTCATACGGGCCTCACCACCAGATTCAGCAGCCGTCCTGGCACCAGAATGACTTTAACGACATTCACCCCATCCAGCCATCTGGCAATGACCTCATCTGCCTGCGCCGCAGCCAGCGCTTCATCCTGACTGGCTGATTTGGGTACGGTGATCTCACCCCGTTTTTTGCCCTGCACCTGCACGACCAGCGTCACCTCATCACTCACCAGGGCAGATGCATCCACCGCCGGCCAGGCGGCAACCACGGCTACATCAGAAATACCCAGCCGCTCACCACATTCACAGGCAAAATGCGGCACAAAGGGTGCCAGCATGGTAATCAACACCCTCGCACCTTCCCGCAACGCGGCAAACCCATCCTCTCCTTTCGGCTCAAAGGCCTGCAGGCTATTGCTTAACTCCATCAATGCCGCGATGGCGACATTAAAGGCAAAGCCATGCTCGAATGCGTCGGTAACGCGCTGGATTGTTGCATGAATTGTGCGACGCAGTGCTGTCACGTCGGCTGTAGCATCATCATCGCAACCTGCCGGTTCAGACTCTGCCTTGTCCAGCAACCGCCAGACCCGATGCAGAAAGCGGGAAGCCCCTTCCACGCCGGCATCATTCCATTCCAGATCTTTCTCGGGAGGTGCGGCAAATAGCGTAAACAAACGTGCCGTATCGGCACCGAATTTTTCGATAATAATACTCGGATCAACAGTATTGCCCTTGGATTTACTCATCTTGGCGCCGTCCTTAAGCACCATGCCCTGTGTCAGCAGATTCTTAAACGGCTCATCTCCGCCCTCCTCC
>JBHHXG010000004.1:0-39359 GCA_046756985.1 Mariprofundaceae bacterium
GCCATCACCAAGCTCGACGTGCTCGATGGCCTGCCGGAAGTGAAGCTGTGCGTGGGCTATGAAAGAAATGGCGAGCGTCTGGAATCTGTTCCTGCCGATTGCCATGCCCTGGACGAATGTGTGCCAGTCTATGAGACGCTTCCAGGCTGGAGCGAATCAACATTCGGCGCAACGTCCATCGATCAACTTCCTGCCAATGCCAGGACCTTGCTCAAACGCATTGAAGAAGTTTGTGATTGCCCGGTGACGATGCTTTCCACCGGTCCAGACCGTGGGCATATTTGCCGGATCAAGGCCTGATTTGGCGCTGCTAGAGCCATTTACTTTCGCTGCCACGCCACATATCCATTTTGGCGCAGGTGAGCGCAGCAGGATTCCCGGGATTATTCAGAACTACGGCAAGCGAGTTCTGCTTGTTACCGGCGCCCGTTCATTTGATGCTTCTTCCCAGTGTCAGGACATCCTAAAGGCGCTGCAAGCCGATTTTGATGTGCAGCGTTTCCGGGTAGAAGGGGAGCCTTCTCCGGGCCTGGTTGATGAAGCGGTTGCCGATTTTCGTAGCTTTCATCCGGATGTTGTACTGGCCATTGGGGGAGGCAGCTGCGTGGATGCCGCCAAGGCGATTGCCGGTCTGCTTCTTCTCGGCCACTCCGTACTTGAATACCTTGAAGGTGTAGGACGTGGCAAGGCCTATCATGGCCCTTCGCTGCCTTTTATCGCTGTTCCGACAACAGCCGGCACAGGTGGGGAAACGAGCAAAAACGCTGTTCTGTCCGAGCAGGGAGAGGGCGGTTTCAAGAAATCTTTCCGCCATGACATGCTGGTTGCCAGACACGTGGTATTGGATCCTGAGCTTGGCTTGCATTGTCCTGCTGATGTGACTGCAGCCTGCGGCATGGATGCGTTTACCCAACTGCTTGAATCCTATGTGTCCAGCAGAGCCAATGTGATGACTGATGCGCTGGCTTTGAGTGGCATGGCGCTGGTGCGTGATTATCTGATGCGGGCGGTTGAGCAGGGAACGGCTGATCTTGAGGCAAGGGCCGGCATGAGTTATGCGGCCTGTGTTTCAGGGCTTACACTGGCCAATGCGGGACTCGGTTCCGTGCATGGGCTGGCATCTCCCCTGGGTGCATTTTTTCCAATACCGCACGGTGTGGTTTGCGGCACATTGGTGGCGGAGGCAACGAGGAAAAATGTAGAAGTCTTACAATCGCGGGATACTGCTCATATTGCGCTGCATAAATATGCACAAGTGGGACGCTTGCTCAACCATCAGAATCAGCTTGATGATGAGCAGGCAACTACTGCGCTTGTCGCAACACTACGGCAATGGACAGAGGCGTTACGGATGCCGCGTCTGGGGAGCTATGGCGTCAGCGCAGACGATGTAGAGCTGGTTGTGGCCAACAGTCGGGGCAATAGCATGCAGACCAATCCAGTTCTGCTTAGTGATGAAGAAATCGAAGCCGTTATCCGGGCGCGTTTATAGAACATTTGCAACGTTGTTTGTTAGTTGTCAGTGGGCTCCTGTTCTGATGCCAGCGTCTGGCTGGCCGTAGAAGCTGTGCCTCGCATTTCCGGCCAGGCATCACGCAGATATTCATAACCCGACCATAGGGTCAGCAACGCCGCCAGCCATAAAAGCCCCAGACCCAGTAAATGCATTGAAATACCAATAATATCAATATGCAGCAGTAGCATGGTAATGGCAGTCATCTGCATACCCGTCTTCCATTTAGCGATCAGGGACACATGCACAACCGTTGCCTGCTGGGCCAGCCACTCACGTAAAGCACCAATGGTAATTTCACGTCCGATGATAATGATCGCCAGCACAGCAGGAACATGGTCCGATGCCACCAAAAGTACCAATGCTGCAGCCACCAGCAGTTTGTCAGCAACCGGGTCCAGAAAACGGCCGAAGGATGTAACTTCTTTCCTTTTGCGCGCCAGATATCCATCCAGCCAATCGGTGATTGCGGCAAGCAGGAACAGCAGCGCAGCAAGCAGGTGTCCCCAAATTCCGGACAGGTAATATGCGCTGATAAAGATGGGAATGACAAGCACTCGACTGACGGTAAGCTGGTTGGATATGGTCCACTGCATAGCTGGCACTTTATCACCAATCATATGATGCAAGTAAAGTATTTTCTGGGCCGCTCAATCTGGTGGCTGCGGGCGGCTAGGCAGAAGCCGTTGATGTGCCAATATTTACCTGCTTGAGAGCATCATTTTCCTTAACCTCCCGCAATAAAAGTACTTACAGGGGTTATCCACAAAATCTGTGGATAATTTTGTGGATAGGTTCTGTCGTTTCCATGTTTCCCGTGGTCGCACAGTCGTTGCAATATACATGCACAAAAAATATGCATTAATATATTATTTTTAATTACAACAGGTTACGATGGTTTTCTAAGCCGTGATCGTAGCCTTGCTGCATAAAACATGCAAAACAGCAGCAGCACTTGCATGTGGTGGATAAATCACAGTTTATGGGTGTAATTTTATTTGCCGTAGTGCTTCATAGACCGTGACAGCACATGCCGAGGCAAGATTTAGCGAGCGAACCGGTACATCGTCACGTATCGGTATTTTCAGGGCCTGCATGTCCGTCCGAATTTGCTCAGGCAGCCCCCGTGTTTCGGGACCAAATACCAGCACATCGTCAGGAGCGAAATCAGTCTGCCAGATGGTTTGTGTCGCTTTGGTTGATAGTGCAAACCAGCGTCCTGTTGTTTGCAGCGCATCGCGCAGTGCATTCCAGGTTTCATGATGATACACATTAAGGTAGGACCAGTAGTCCAGCCCGGCCCGCTTCAAATACTTGTCGCTGACCTCAAACCCCAACGGGTGCACAAGATGCAGACTGCAACCGGTGCAGGCGCACAGACGGGCGATATTACCGGTATTGGGTGGTATTTCGGGCTGATACAAAACAATATGCAGTGGTGCTTTCATGCGCCTGCACGATGCCGGCGGATGCGGACATTCGCAAGGGGTGAGCCAGACAAGAAAAAGGCAGGGGGGAAACCCCTGCCTTTAAAATAAGCAATAATTGCTGTTATTCGAGGTGTTCGTTGATGAACTCGATCAGCTTGGGTTTGCTGACTGCCCCCACCTTGGTCCCCTGCACATTGCCGTCGCGGAACAGCATTAATGTGGGAATACCGCGCACGCCATATTTGCCGGGCGTATTCGGGTTATCATCAATATTGATTTTGGCGATGGTGATTTTGCCTTGCATCTCTTCGGCCACCTCGTCCAGAATCGGAGCGATTGATTTGCACGGGCCACACCAAGGAGCCCAGAAATCAACGACGACAGGGCCTGATGCCTTCAGTACATCCGCATCAAAACCTTCGTCAGTGACGTGTATAATTTTGTCAGAAGCCATCTGTTTTCCTCATCATATTTTTGAAGGATGGTCTGTAAGGTAATCGGGGGGGGGATAAGCGTCAACCATGGTTGAGAGTCTTTCTCTGGAAACAGTTCTGGGCAAACGAATTCATCATGCCGATGGGTTTCTAAGCTTCGCGGATTTCATGCAGGCTGCACTGTATGAGCCTGAACTGGGGTATTACGAAACAACCGATGTGTTCGGTAAAGAGGGTGATTTTGTTACCGGCGCAGAGCTTGGTCCGTGGCTGGCATATGGTTTTTCAGATATTATTTCGTGGGGATGGCAACAGCTGGGACAGCCGTCGTCATGGACGCTACTTGAGCAGGGGGGGGGCACAGGCGCATTGATGCTGGCCATCCTGGATATTTTGCAAACATTTCCCATCGCCATGCCGGACAGAGTGATTGCGGTTGAAACAAGCGCACATATGCGCGAGCGTCAGAAACAGGCCTATGCCCAATCCGGAATAAATGTTATACAACCAGCAAGCCTTGACGAACTGGATGCCATGGATTCCTGCCTGATGTTTTGCAATGAGCTGCCGGATGCATTTCCTGTTCGCCGTTTTACCTATCGGCAGGGCGAGCTGTTCGAGCGTGGTGTCGGTATTGCAAGCGGCCACTTTTGCTGGCGGGATGCGCAGGAAGTATTACATGATGGCCCCGAAATCCATGCCGATTTGATGCGTGCCTGGCCCGAAGGTTATATCAGCGAATGGAACCCACATCTCGCTGCATGGCAACGGCAACTAGGCCGTATTATCCACAAGGGCTATGTATTCTGCGTCGACTATGGATATTCTCAGCAGGAGTATTACCGTCCTCAACGTGTTGAGGGGACTTTGCTTGCTCATTATCGTCATCAGACAAGCGAAGATGTGCTACGTGACCCTGGTCACTGTGATATTACTGCCCATGTTGATTTTACGACATTGGCGCATCTGGGTGCACAATCCGGATTGCAGCCTACGTGTTTCATGAGTCAGGGAGGTTGGCTTGCGCAAAGTCCACTGGTACAAACAAGACTACAGCAACTTGCTGCCTCCGGGAGCGTGAACGCAGTGCGTGACCTGGCTCATGCCAAGCGTATGCTGATGCCATCTGGTATGGGAGAAACTTTCAAACTACTGATACAGCATTGTTCAGCAGGCGATGAATTGCCTCCGTTTCTGAGCCAATTCAATCGTTTGCATGATCTAAATACGCTTGTATCTACAGCTTGACATGTGATGCCACGAGCGAACAATCAGTGACCATGCAATGTCCGTCATGTGGCGTGAAAAATGCCAATAAACAGAGCTTCTGCAACAGCTGTGGTGCGGCCATGTTTACCGAAGGCCAACATCCCCATCTGGGTCACTACAAGTTGGAATCGAAACTTGGCGAAGGCGGTATGGGTGTCGTGTACTGCGCCAAGGATGAGAAGCTCAACCGCGAAGTGGCCATCAAGGTTCTTCATCCGCATTTGCTTCAGCACGAAAACCTGAAAGAACGCTTCCGCCGGGAAGCGCGCATGCATGCTAAAATCATTCACCCCAATATTGTGACGCTGCTCTCTCTCTATGAAGATGGAGAACACATGGCCCTGGTGATGGAAATGGTGCATGGCCAGAACCTGAAGCAGTATTTGCGTGAACATCCGCGTCTGAGCCTGATGGATCTCGTACGCATTGCTGAAGCTGTTCTTTCCGGCCTTGAGGCTGCGCATAAGCTTGGTGTTGTTCACCGCGACCTTAAACCAGCCAATGTTCTGATCTCGAGCAAGGGTGACATTAAACTGATGGATTTCGGACTGGCAAAACCCAAACGTGGTGACGATGATCTGACCCAGAGCGGGGCAACGGTTGGTTCATTCCGTTATATGGCGCCAGAGCAGATTCTGAATCAACCGATCGATGCACGCACTGATCTCTATGCTTTTGGCATCCTGCTTTATCAGATGTGCACCGGAAAACTGCCATTTGACGCATCGGCAAATGGCGGCGGCGAATTCGAAATTATGGAAAAACAGGTCCGTGAAGATCCGCCGGTACCGCAGCAGCTTAACCCTGCTTTACCCCCTGCTCTCTCGGAGCTGATCATGGGCCTGCTGGCAAAAAATATGGCTGACCGGCCAGCCAGCTGCGAAGTCGTACATCAGACATTGCTACAGATATCCAAGCAGGCGGAATACAACAGAGTTTCGGCAAGTATTACCATGCCGAGGCCTGGTAATGAAGAAGACAATATTGAAATTGCCAAAGGCTTGGTTACGGCATTCACGCGTCGTAGCCGACAGATACTGATCACAACACCCTGGACCTGGTTGAAATCCAGTCTTGCTGCATTGCACCTTCCACGGCGTTGGCATGCGCCGCTGACTTGGGGTTCGTTGCTGCTGTTTATTGCCGGTCTGGGTTGGGTGTTGACCAGTGTGATTCATCTGGCAGAGCGCCCAACAACCTCCACTACGGGTTTGCAGGCTGTCGGGAGCGCCCCGCCCGCCGCGAAAGAGGCGTTTCCCGCTTCTAAACAGGGCAAAAAAGCAATTCCTGCAACAAAGCCCAAACCCAAGGCCAAAGCAGCACCGGTTGCAAAAGCAGTAAAGAAGCCTGCTCCCGTTAAAAAGGTCAGGGCAACAAGCAAGCCTACCGCCAAAGCAAAGCCAAAAATTACAGCGCGGCGCTCAATCACGTATACAGCCGGACACAAGGTGGTACGCAGTGATGGCAGCAAGGTCGATCCCAAACGGGTGCATGAGTTTCGCGGCGGAAAGCATCTGTATTTCCCTGGTCTTGCCGATTACAGGTGGAAGGACAAGTTCCATACCTATAAAAAGGGCTTTGTGCGCCTCTACTTTGATAAGCCGGTCAAACTTTCCCGTGTCGTGATTCGCAAAGCCAGCATCGGCAAACTGGATTTCGCCGGGGGTGAAATCAGGCTTGAAGTGCAGGATGCCAGGGGCCGGTGGAATGATCTGCTGTTGCGGAAAGACCGCGACATCGACTCCGCCATCACTATTCGCAGTCCGAAAAAGGCCCTTGCCGAAGTCAAGGGCGTCAGGTTGCGTTTCAAATCCTCCGAACCCATCACGATCGGCCCGATTGATCTGATTCCCTAGGAAAGCTCTGAATAAGTCTTCCATGAGCCACGTTGCTGTCCCAATCGGGATGATTATAAGAAAGACGGCGCAGGTCGTAGCCGTAGCTACGATGCCAAGGAGGCTGACGCAGTGAGCGCTCGATTGGGGGCGCAACCTTTCAGGACAAGGCTTTGCGAGCGGTCTGTGATGTTGCTCGGTTCATGAATGGAACAACCATACATTGCGCCTCTCGTTTTGCATCCCATCCCGCAAAGCCGCTGTCGCGGCCACGTGAGACTTATTCAGAGCTTTTCTGGTGACGCCGGCTTTCGTGGAAGGGGCTACGGAACGCCTTTTGCCCGGTGGTGAGGGCACGGTCCGTTCAGGAAGCGCAGTTTATCTGATCGCTAACACAGTTCCGGGAGATATCATCCATTTCAGTCCGAGGCGCAAACGCCGTGGCAGCCGTCGGGGGCAGCTTACAAAGGTTATTCGTGCATCTGAACACAGGGGTGCGCCCCGTTGCAATGTTGCGGCGTCGTGTGGCGGTTGCGCCCTGCAATATCTGAAATCGGAATATCACGCCAGCACTAAAAACCAGTGGGTCCGTGATGCCTTCCGAACAGTCATCGATACTGATTCCACCCAGAAACCAATTCCGGACGATATGGTCGATCATCGGCGCAGGCGCATACGTTGGCATGTCGGCCTGGATGATGATGGCTATTTTATGGGGCTTCACTCCCGCAGCAGCCATAAGGTCGTGCGGCAGAGTCATTGTCATGTACTTACCGACGCCCTGCAGATAATTCATGATGAGCTGGAGCCACTACTGGACAGTTCAATTGAAGCTGTTCTGGCTACACAATTGTCCGACGGTATCCATGTGGTGCTTGAAAGACCCAAGGCGGACAGTTTGTCCTTTGACATTCCGTGTACAAAGATTGGCACTCTTGTGGTGCAATGGTGGCAACGTCATGGCTCAGTCATTCAGCCACTTTCGCAGCCGGTTAGGCGGCTTCACGATTCTCTGCCGGCAGGGGATGAAACGATACAAATCCAGATCGGACCGGATGACTTCGTGCAGGGACAATTCGAAGGCAATCAGACGCTTGTCCGCCAGATCATTGAATGGGGCAGGGGCACGAAAAGAATCGCGGATATGTTCAGTGGCGTGGGCAATCTTTCGCTGCCGCTGGCCTGCGCCACGGGAGCAGCGGTTACGGGTGCAGAAATCAGGGAGCAAAGCGTGCAGCGGGCCAATGCCAATGCACGCGCCCTGAAAGTCCGCGCATCATATGTGCAGGCCAATCTGTTCGGAGCATTTGATACGAGTCCGTTTGCCGGAGTGGACGTACTGATTCTCGACCCGCCCAGAAAAGGCGCCCGTCGTGTTTGTGAAGCTATGGGAAGCCTGTTGCCGGCAAAAATCATCATGGTTTCCTGCAATGTTGCATCAGGCAGCCGCGATGCAGCCATTCTTCATGCCCATGGCTATCGTATGCAGGCACTGCGTGCGCTGGATATATTCCCCTATGCCGGCCATGTGGAAACCATGAGCCTGTGGACACAATGAAACCCTTTGCATGGATTGTTTTTGTTGCTGCATACATGGCAGCGCTGTCCCTTGGCGCCTGCCAGCGTACTGCAATGGATGCGCCTACGATTCAGGTCGGTATGGCGCAGCTGCCGATGACGCTTGATCCCCGCTATGCCACCGATGCCGCTTCAATGCGCGTACAGAAATTCATCCACCGGGGGCTGGTGCGCCTTGATACACATTTTGAGCCGCAGCCTGATCTGGCCGAGCAGTGGGAGCACCCGTCGCTGTTGCTGTGGCGTTTCAGGCTCAAACACGGCATCTATTTTCATGACGGTACCCCGCTACAGCCCGCGGATGTGGTGGCCACATTGCAGGCGGTGCTTGACCCGGACATGGCAAGCCCCTTAAGAGCGGGGTTTGCCGCCATCGAACACATCTCAGCCAAAGGTGACGACACGGTGATCATCCAACTGAAACACCCCGATGCGTCACTGCTGACACGGCTGAATCTTGGCATTCTTCCCGCGTCCTTGGCAGGCAGGGCGCATGAGGCCAGAACAACCATCGGTTGCGGGCCCTACCGCCTGACGAGATGGCAAGAGAACACGCTGGGACTGGAGCGCGTGGATCAGGTGAGGCAGGGCGAAGTCCACTTCATCCGTTTCAGTGCTGTGAAAGACCCCGTGACACGGGTGCTGAAGCTTGTGCGTGGTGAACTGGATTTTGCCCAGAACGATCTGCCACCGCATCTATTGCCTTATATTCAGAAACAGGACGGCCTGACCATACAGACGCGGCCTTCAACGACGTTTGCCTATATCGGCCTGAACCTTCAGGACGAAACGCTGGACGATGTTCGAGTCCGCCAGGCGCTGGCACTCGGACTGGACCGGACAAAGTTGAAAAGGGCGCTATTTGCCGATCTGCCGGAAGTGGCTGAAACCGTGCTGACATCAAGCCATTGGGCTACAGCGTCTCTGGAACCAACAGACTTTGACCCCAAAGAGGCCGAACGGCTACTGGACATGGCCGGATTTCGACGCGGCGCCGATGGCGTGCGATTTACGCTGAATTATCGTACCAGCACCGATCCGACGCGTCTCAGGCTCGCCACAGCTATTGCCTCGATGTGGGAGAAAATCGGTGTACAGGTATCCATCGAATCGCTGGAGTGGGGCGGATTCTATGCACGAATCAAGCGTGGTGATTTTCAGGTGTTTTCACTGTCATGGGTCGGCATTACCGACCCGGATATCTACCGCTGGATACTGCATTCTTCGATGTGGCCGCCAAAAGGTGCCAACCGTGGACGTTATGCCAACTCACAGGTGGATCGATGGCTGGATAAAGCAGCCGCTTCAGACGATCAGAACAGTCGCAAGGTACTGTATCAAAAGGTTCAGCAACAGATGCACGAAGATATGGTCTATATTCCGCTGTGGTATGAGCCAGTGATTGCCGTGACCGGCCCGCGCATTTCAGGTTTTATCCCGAAGCCGGACGGCAGCCTGCTCGGCTTATTGGATGTTAAATTGGGAAAATGATGATGAGTTAAATACTTATCGTTTCCAGACCAATGCTTGGTTATTGGCTGGCATAGGGTAATCCTTTATCAATGACAATCCTTGTTCAATGGCCAGTTGATTAACAGCTTCAAAGTCGCGAATACCGCTCAGTGGGTCTCGCTTTTTAAGTGATTGGTCGAACAACGCATTGCTCTCACTGGTATATGCGCCGTAATATCGGAATGGCCCGTAAATGCATAATATACCTCCAGTCTGCAGCGTCGAACCAACTCCCCGGAACATATGTTTCACATGATCCCAAGACATGATATGCAAGGTATTGGCAGTAAATATGGTGCCTGCTACCGAGACTGGCCACGGTTGCTGGCTTACATCCAGTGGAAGGGGTGATTTTACGTTATCCGGGCCTTCTCGCTGCAAGCGCTCACGAAGCCCGGCAAGATTTTCCTCAAGCTCAGTTGTTTGCCAGATCAAATGAGGAAGGTACCGGCCAAAATAGACTGCATGCTGCCCGGTGCCGCTGCCAATTTCCAAGACCTCAGAGCTATTTCTGAAAGCTTCCTTGAGAACCCGTAGAATTGGCTCTTTATTCCGCTCGCATGCTTCTGAGAAAGAACTCATATAAGACAACTCATTTTCATACAAGGCCAGGATTAATTGAGGAAATATTCCCCGGAGTAAACCATTGTGACACCGCCTTCGAGAATCAGCTTATCCAGGGAGCCGGAAACCGTGACGTTGCCGCCGGGCATTTCAATGGTTTGCGGGCGGGTATGGTTCTCCACATGCCAGATGGCGGCGGCCACCGCACAGGCGCCGGAACCGCAGGCCTGTGTACGCCCGGCACCGCGCTCAATGATATCAACATAGACATGATCGGCGACCTGGCCTGTAATGATTTCAACATTGCGATCCAGTGGAACATTTTCGGTCATTTCAAAGAACACGCGATGCCGGTTGCCGATTTCAACATCAACGTGCGCCTCAGTCTGACCTTCAATCATGGCAGCACCCATTTCGACACGGATGCCATTCTCGCCTTTAGATGCGTGAACAGTTCGGTCGGCCAGTGCAATCATCACGGCATCCTTTTTTAACTGGCGCATCAGCAAGTCGCCAGCGCAACGCGCCCCATTGCCACAATTAGCAGCTTCGGAGCCGTCATTGTTGAAGATGCGCATACGGGCATCGGAAGTCTTGTCCTTTCCCAGTATCAGCAGCTGATCACAACCGATACCGTAGCGCCGTTCAGCGATGTTGCGTGCGAATTCTTCATCAATGTCCGGCAATTTGTCTTTCAATCCGTTCAGGATGACAAAATCATTGCCTTGGGCCTGCATCTTGGTGAAAGGGGTGTTCATGTTTCTTTCTTGTGCTCCACTTCAACGGTGGTATAAATGCCGCCGCGAACATTAAATACGGCTTCGACTTTCAGATAGCGCGGATCAAGCAGCGCGATCAGATCACCTGCGATCATGTTGGTGACTTGTTCATGGAAATGGCCCTCATCACGAAAGCGCCAGTAATACAGCTTCAGGGATTTCAGTTCCACGCATAATTGATCGGGCACATAATCCAGCTTGATCTCGGCGAAGTCCGGCTGACCTGTTTTCGGACACAGGCAGGTAAACTCCGGTGAATGAATGCGGACATGATAGTCACGCTCCGGATTGGGGTTGGGGAAGGTTTCCATCTCACGCGACGGCTTGCTCAGTTTCGCGCCCAGTTTTTCAGACATGCTCAAACCTCAAAATGCTTTATGATGTCGGTGTAAATCTTCGTCAGCGATACCAGCTCATGCAGCGCAACACACTCGCCAACCTGATGAATGGTGCTGTTGGTCAGTCCCAGCTCGGCAACCGGTACGCCCACCGCTGCCAGAAAACGGCCATCGGAAGTGCCTCCGCCGGTATCGCGTATGGCTTCAAGTCCCGTCACACGCTGAATACTGTCACTGACCAGATCAAGAAATGACCCATCCGGCGTTGAAAAGGCTTCGGCCTGATGCTGAACATCCAGAATCACATCTTCATCGGCGCAGGCATCAAAAATATGCTGCTGAATGCCTTCGAAGCTGATGCCGGGATTGTAGCGGATATCAATGGATACCGAACAGATACCCGGAATGACATTGATGGCGCCGGTGCCGGCTTGTACATTGGTAATCTGGCATGTGGTCGGCGGAAAGCCATCGGCAGGCGTGCCCCAGTCAATGTGGATGATGCGGTCAAGCGCTGGTATCGCGCTGTGAATCGCATTGTCGGCATCCTGCGGATAGGCTGAATGACCCTGCTTGCCTTCAAATGCAGCGGCAATCTGGACCACGCCTCGACGGCCACGGCGAATGGTGTCGCCCACCTGTGCTGAACAGGAAGGTTCGCCAATGATTGCGGCATCAGGAAGGTGCTTGTTCTCTTCCAGCCATTCAACGATACGGATGGTACCATCAACAGATTGCCCTTCTTCATCGGATGTGATCAGCAATTGCAGGTCAGGCAGGGGAATGTCTGCAGAGACAAGGGCCTCAATAGCCGCCATCCAGCAAGCGATAGCGCCTTTCATATCCTGTGCCCCGCGGCCGTGCAGTACGTCGTGTTCAGTCTGGGCGGCAAAAGGCGGATGCGGCCAGTTTTCTTCCGGGCCGGTTGGCACCACATCGGTATGCCCGGCGAAGGCCAGGATGCCAGTTTTTTCTCCCGGACGTGTATAGACGCTGTTGGTAATACCGCCGGTATCAACGCTGATGCGCTCAAAACCCAGTGGCGAAAGTACCAAAGCTATATAATCCTGACAGCCGCCATCCTCAGGTGTTACGGATTCCCGGAGGATAAGTTCAACGGCATGGTTGATGGCTGGTGAATTTTGCATGGGCGAAGCCTACTGAAAAGTAGCCCTCCAGCCTATGGCCACTTCACCTCGGGCGGCATGGACATCAGAATCGCTTCGGTATTGCCGCCGGTTTTCAGCCCAAATGTCGTGCCGCGGTCATACAGCAGATTGAATTCGACATAACGACCACGGCGAACCAACTGATGTTCGCGGTCTGTTTTAGTAAAGGGCTCATTCTTGCGCCGCGCGACAATTTCCGGGTAAACGGCGACAAAGGCTTCGCCCACAGCCTGTACAAACTGGAAATCGGTTTCGATATCGCCGGAATCAAAGTTATCAAAGAAAATACCACCGACACCGCGTGGTTCATTACGATGCGGCAGGAAAAAGTAACGGTCGCACCATGCCTTGTATTCCGGATAATACTGCGGATCAAACTGGTCGCAGGCCGCCTTTAACTGGGCATGAAACAGGTCTGTATCTCCCTGATAAGGGAAGTAAGGGGTGAGATCAGTGCCGCCACCGAACCAGCCCTGGCTGGTTTCAATGCGGCGCAGGTTCATATGCACGGCCGGACATTTTGGATTCGTCAGGTGCGCCACCAGCGAAATGCCACAGGCCCGGAATTCTCCGCTTTCCGCCGCGCCCGGAATCTGCCTGCGGAATTCATCTGAGAACTTGCCATGCACGCTGGAGAAGTTAACGCCGACCTTCTCAAACGTTGTTCCCCTCATGACCGACATCACGCCGCCACCGCCTTCTTCGCGATCCCATGACGTGCGCTCGAATATCGCCGTATCAAGGCTCTCAAAAGCAGTGCAGATACGGTCACGCAGGTCCTGAAAGTAATCACCGGCACGCTCAAACATGTCATTCATGACTGGAAATCTCCTTGAAGGATTCGCAGCGGCGCGGGCTTCGCAGGTGGCGATACCATGGTTGCTGCCTTGCCTCGGTTTCAATGGCATCAAGCGTGCCGGAGCCTACGGATTCGTAAACCTCCATGAAAGTCGTTTGTTCAGTTTCATGCCGGACAAACAGGCGCCCCCGGATGCCTTGTTTGCTCAATTGTTCGAGCCACTGCAGCAAATCATGCTCAATGCTGGCAGGCGCGTGATACCAGATAAACAGATCAGACATGGCATGCGCCCAGAATGGAAACATGGCTGCCATCTTCAAGGTGCAGGTCTGCACCAGATTCCACTGTTTCGACGGAAAGTAGGGCAATGCCGAAGCACTGGCCTTCGGGGTCAATGGCTGCCGAGCGCAATTCTCCCACCTGAGTCTGAGTTATGATGGGGCAGGGGATATCTGCAGGCGGTCTATCTATCTGCACGCGATACAGTTTTTTCCGGATCGTTCCGCGCCAGTGCATGCGGCTTGTGACTTCCTGGCCAACATAGCAGCCCTTGTCAAAACTGATGCCATCAAGGTCAAGCAGATTTGCATTTAACGGATGCAGTGACTCGTCCCATTCCACGCCAAAGCGGGGAAAGCCACGGATAATACGCATCGCTTCAAATTCAGTCTCATCGGTTAATTTATCCGAGCCTTTCAGCTGCGCATCGAACAGCACCCGGTTGGCCACAACCCAGAAGCCACGCGGATCAGCAGGCATGGTCAGCACAAAGATATCTGTATCATCCTGTCTGGTTGTCGTCAGCCAGCTGTCCCCGGATTCCGGCAGAGCAAAGTCTGCAATTCCCTGCGATGCGTGTGCCCCCTGTAGAGCATATATAGCCAGCTCATCGACAACACCGACACACACTTCATGGCCAAGCAAAAACTGACGCAACCTTGCAACAGTCTTGATGGCACTCTGGCTGGGCACCAGAAGAACCAATTCGTCCCTATGCCCTTCGAGCACATACAACTCACTTACCGCCTTGCCCTGTGGTGTCAGTATGCAGGCATGAATGCCCTGCTGGTGTGTAAGCCTTGAGATATCCTGTGTAATCTGGCCCTGCAGATATTCACGGATGGTTGAGCCGGAAGCTTTCAGTACGGCCCAGCTCGGACGGCGACCGATGCAATAGCTGTTAAGCAGCCTATCGGCTGTAGCAACTGTGATGGCAGGGATGATATGATGCATCGGCGAAGTCTATACCCGAGTGGTTCGGTCGGATATAGTTTGGCGTCCTGATCCCATTTTGTGGAGGCGGCATGAGCACCCCTGAAAACCCGATGGCAACACATACCCATGATGCGCGGCAACCATTTCCCAACTCGCGCAAAGTCTATATTGAGGGCTCCAGAAATGATATCCGCGTTCCAATGCGTGAAATTTCACTGTCACCGACTCAGGCGAATCTTGGTGAGGAGGAAAATCCTCCTGTGCTTGTTTATGACACTTCCGGCCCCTATACCGATCCTGAGATTGAAATTGACCTGAAGAAGGGCCTTCCCTCCATCCGTGAGACATGGATCGTGGAACGCAATGACACGGAAAGGCTCGATGATCTGTCCAGCCAATATGGGCGTACGCGCCGTGATGATACAGGGTTGGACGAGCTTCGTTTTGGCCATATCCGCAAACCACGCCGAGCCATAGCAGGGCATAATGTTTCGCAGATGCATTATGCCCGTGCCGGCATCATTACCCCGGAAATGGAATTTGTCGCCATCCGCGAAAACCAGCGCCGCGAACATCTGCGTGAAATTACCCGACAGCATCCGGGCGAAAGCTTTGGTGCAGCGATTCCGCAGGTCATTACACCGGAATTTGTACGCGATGAAGTGGCGCGAGGCAGGGCGATTATTCCGGCCAACATCAATCACCCCGAACTGGAGCCGGTCATCATCGGTCGCAATTTCCTCGTTAAGATCAATGGCAACATTGGCAATTCAGCACTTTCCTCGTCCATTGAGGAAGAGGTGGAGAAAATGACATGGGCGACGCGCTGGGGCGCGGACACGATCATGGACCTGTCCACCGGCAAGAACATTCACGAAACCCGTGAATGGATTATCAGAAACTCTGCAGTGCCGATCGGTACCGTGCCGATTTATCAGGCACTGGAGAAGGTGGATGGTGTGGCCGAGAATCTGACATGGGAAATCTTCCGGGATACACTGATCGAGCAGGCAGAGCAGGGCGTGGACTACTTCACGATTCATGCTGGTGTGCTGCTCCGCTATGTGCCACTCACCGCCAAACGGCTGGCCGGTATTGTCTCAAGAGGCGGCTCGATTATGGCCAAATGGTGTCTGGCGCATCACGAGGAAAATTTCCTGTACACGCATTTTGAGGACATCTGTGAGATTATGAAGGCCTATGATGTCTCCTTCAGCCTTGGTGACGGGCTGCGCCCCGGGGCCATTGCCGATGCCAATGATGAAGCGCAGTTTGGTGAGCTCAGAACACTGGGCGAACTGACGAAAGTAGCATGGAAACACGATGTGCAGACGATGATTGAAGGGCCCGGCCATGTGCCGATGCAGATGATCAAGGCAAACATGGACGAGCAGCTCAAGCACTGTGAGGAAGCGCCGTTCTATACGTTGGGTCCGCTGACGACCGATATCGCGCCTGGTTACGATCATATCACCAGCGCTATTGGTGCTGCCCAGATCGGCTGGTATGGCTGTGCCATGCTCTGCTATGTCACGCCAAAAGAGCATCTGGGCCTGCCCAACAAGCAGGATGTGAAAGATGGCGTGATTGCCTACAAGGTTGCCGCCCATGCGGCTGATCTGGCCAAGGGCCATCCAGGGGCCCAGCAGCGTGACGATGCGCTTTCCAAGGCGCGCTTTGAATTTCGTTGGGAGGACCAGTTCAACCTGAGCCTCGATCCGGATACGGCGCGCGCCTTCCATGATGAAACACTGCCGAAGGACTCAGCCAAAGTGGCGCATTTCTGTTCGATGTGCGGGCCGAAATTTTGTTCAATGAAAATCACGCAGGAGGTGCGCGAATATGCTGATGCGCATGGCTTGAATGATGCTGATGCGATTGAGGCAGGTATGCATGAACAGTCAGACAACTTCAAGGAACAGGGTTCAAAAATTTATCATAAGGCATAGCCGAAGCCCGGGCATGCTTGCCTTGGCCTATAATAGGGCAGGGAATATTCAGGAGGACACGAGATGCCCCAAGCCAAAGACATCATGAATCCAGACCCGCCGTATTGTAGTCCGGAAACATCACTGCATGATATTGCAAACCGGTTTGCCGAAAATGATATTTCCGGCATGCTGGTCGTGGATGAAGATCGTCATCTGCGGGGCATTGTTACGGAATCTGATCTAGTGGATCAGCATGGCAAGCTGCATTTGCCGACCGCCATCAGCATCTTTGATATGGTCATTTCACTGGGAGAACAGCGCTTTGAGCGTGAACTGGCTCGTATGCAGGCGCTGACCGCCGGCGATCTGATGGTTACGAATGTCAAAACCGTCACACAGAATGCGGATCTTGCAGAGGTAGCGAGCCTGATGGGGGATGTCCGTGTACATCATTTGCCTGTCCTGGATAATGAGACGGTGGTCGGACTGATCTCCAAACACGATCTCATCAATGCTCTGGCGAAAAAACTGATCTAAGGAACCTCTGAACAAGTCTTCCATGCAGACACGACTGAACAGCGAGGAGGAAACCTGTGCCTTCGCCGCTTCGTTCGCAAATAAGCTGAAGCCGGGCGATATCGTGGCGCTTTCCGGAGAATTGGGGGCTGGCAAAAGCGTGTTTGCCCGAGCGCTGATGCGCGCGCTGGGCGTGACCGATACCGCCATGCCCAGCCCGACCTTTGCCATTATTCAGGAATATGAGGGCAGAGATTGCCGCGTGGCCCACATGGACTGGTACCGTCTGGAAGGGGAAGGGGAACTGGAGGCGATTGGCATACGCGAGTATTTCCAGCCACCGTGGATTGTCATCATTGAATGGCCGGAGCGCGCTGCAAGCCTTGTCAACAAGCAAGCCCATCGAATCAGTCTGTCTGTTGTAGCAGATAACCCGGATGCCAGGCTGATCGAAATCACCTCTGTGTGACCGGGGCTAACGCACCACCTTGAACAGCCTGAATTTTTTGCCGACATGTTTGTGATAATACAGCTCCCGTTCGTCGGCGGATAAGGCCGGCCCTTCGACGAAATCGTCGTGGCCGATGGCCAGAATTTCTTCTGGCCTGCCAAACGGTACATTACGGGATGGACGCGTGGCCCGCATAATCTTTGATTTCGGGTGTCCTTTTCTGAAACTTTCCCGCGACAGGCGTGTAAAGAAAAACTCCAGCCCGTCCCGGGAGATACCGGCGGCATATTCAAGTTCATCGGTATTGACGTTTTGCATGATATGTTTCGCGCGCGATTCGTCGAACACAAACCGGTTGCCCCGCCTTTCGCTTAACAGGATATTCGAGGCCAGAATCTCGCCTGGAAACCACAGATTCAGATCCCAGGTGGCACGGGAAAAATACATCGTCCGGCCATCGGGACCCACTTCAACGCCCATATTACCGGTGAACCGCTGCTTGAACAGCCGCACGTCCCGATCCGGAAGAAAGTCAAGCTTATACAGGCCGTCGAGCGTGCCCGAAACCGGATGAAAGATGCCGCCGCGCGCCATATGCGAAGCCGTCGTATCGATGAAATAGAACCGGCCCTGTGCATCCATGGTCGGATTTCCCTGTACCTCCTTCGGCGTATTGATTGCCGGGCCGATCTCGCCCCGATAGACCCATCGTTTGCCAACGCGCCTGGCATAATGCATATCCTTGTTGCCTTCCTTGTGGCCGGTATTGAAGAACAAAAAGCGCCCATCACGCGAAACAAACGGCTCTTCAGTGCTAATCGGCGTACCGCCAGCGCCCTTGGGTAAGCCGCTGATATGAACCTCGCGGGGATGATGAAAGTTGTGTCCATAGAGACTTTTCGCCTGCAAGCTGACAGCCAGGGCCAACGTTAAGAGCATCAGACATACGGATATCGTCACACGGAACTTCATGAAACCAGCTTAGTTGCTAACGGAGGGTGCCGTAAAGTGAGTGATTGCACCCTTTGTAAACTTTTTACCCTGCATTAGGCTCCTGACATGTCGGCCAGCCAGCACTCACCCGCCAAGCACGAAATCACCAGATTGGCTGCTGAACATGGTTTTGATGCCTGTCATTTCACCCGGCCGGTGATTGACGGAAAATTGCTGGATTGTTTCGAGCGCTGGCTGGCCGAGGGGTTTTATGGCGACATGGAATGGATGGTCGAGGAGGAGCGGGCTACGCGACGAAAATCCCCGAAGAGCATGCTGAATGGCGTCAAAACAGTAATTTCCGTAGCCATGCGTTATTCCCCGCCGCCATATTCACTGACACAGGCCGAGTCGGAACGGGGCAGGGGGGTGTTTGCGGCCTATGCTCAGGGCGATGATTATCACGAGATCATGAAAAAACGGCTAAAGGCCCTGGCCAGTGAGCTCGATGCGTTGCTGGGGAGGCACGATCAGCGGGTGTATGTGGATACCGCACCCGTGCTTGAACATGCACTGGCCGAATCCTCGGGGCTTGGCTGGCAGGGCAAGCATTCGCTGACCATCCATCGCGGGAAGGGATCATGGTTCCTGCTGGGCGAAATCTTCACTACAGCCGACATTGAACCGGATGAGGTCGCCACCAACCATTGCGGCACATGTACAGCATGCATGGATATCTGTCCGACAAAGGCGATTGTGGCACCGTATGTGGTTGATGCCAGGCTTTGTATTTCCTATCTGACCATTGAACACAGAGGCTTTATCCCTCGCCAGCTACGACCATTGATGGGTAACCGTATATTTGGCTGTGATGATTGCCAGATGACCTGCCCGTGGAACAATGATGCAGCGTCGCCGACAGAAGATCACCTTGCTCCAAGAGGGGAGAATATCCTGCCGGAACTTGCTAGCCTGATGCGGCTGGATGAAGAGGGTTTTCGCGCGCGGTTCAGAAAATCGCCGGTTCGACGTGCGGGTAGGACAGGACTATTGCGCAATGTTGCCATTGCCATTGGCAACTCTGGTGATTGCGGCTTTGTGCCAATATTGCTGGAAGCGCTTTGTGATAATGAGCCGTTGATACGCGGACATGCGGCCTGGGCTCTGGAACGGCTTTGTGATTCTGTCAGTGCGGATCGAATTGTGGACAAACTGCAGCGTGCAAGGATCGCGGAAAGAGACAAGAATGTGCTTGAAGAGATCAATTTATCTATTCAATACATAAAGGAACATTACCTATGAAACCAAAGGCTTTTATTTTCGATCTGGACGGCACGCTGGTACATGCGCTTCCGGATATTCATGTCAATATCAACCGCGCGCTGGAAAGCTTGGGATATGAAAAGCGTCTGACGCTGGAGGAGACACAGCCACACGTCGGTGGTGGCGCACAGAAGCTGGCTTCAAACGTACTTGGCCTGCCTATGGATCATCCGGACACGATGGCATTATATCATGCCTTTGCTGATATTTATGAGCAGAACCCGGCCGATCACGGTGTGCCGTTTCCCGGTGTCATGGAAACCCTTGAAGCACTGCATGGGCAGGGCATCAAGCTGTCCGTGGTGACAGCCAAGCCAGCCAAGGCGCGTGTGCAGGTACTGGATAAAATGGGCATTGAATCCTATCTCACCACCGCCTTGTCACCGGAAGACGGGTTCGCCAAAAAACCGGCGCCGGACATGCTGCTGGAATGCTGTCGCTGTATGGGCGTCACGCCTGCCGAAACATGGATGGTGGGGGACACACGCTTTGATGTTGAGGCGGGACTGAATGCCAAATGCGTGGGCGTGGCCTTTGTTGAGCACGGTTATCAGGATATACCGGAGGATTACAGGGATCAGGTTTGGGAGATTGAAGATTTCCGGCAGCTGCTTGACCTGGTGAAATGAAGGCTCTGGTGGCATGAAAAACATCACCGGCATCTACGGCATCCTGCCAGCTGATCTCGAGATGGCGGACATGCTGGCACGTGCCGAATCGGCATTGCGTGGCGGCGTCCATACGCTGCAATTACGCGACAAGGAGCAGGGCTACAAACAGGCGCTGAAACGCGCCAGAGCACTGCGGAAACTGACGATCACTTATCAGGCGATGCTTATCATCAATGATTCCGTGCAGCTTGCACAGGACGCAAATGCGGACGGCGTGCATCTGGGACGCAATGATGCGCCGAACCTGATGCAATTGCGGTCTGATGCGGGAGAGTCGCTCATCATCGGCATTTCATGCAAAGACGATGCGACATTTGCACGCCATGCACTGGAATCCGGAGCGGATTATCTGTCGTTTGGTTCTGTTTTCCCGACAGCAAGCAAAGATAACGCTGCGCCAATCGGACTGGAGCGTCTTCGCAAGGCCCGGCAGCTGTTTCCAGAAGCAAATATTGTCGCCATTGGCGGCATTACCGAGGAATCATTGCCAGCTGTCAGGGCAGCTGGCGTAGATGCGACGGCAATGATTCATGCGCTGTTTGCAGAAGATAATATCGAAGCAAGGGCAGCGGCGCTTGTGGCTGCCTGGGAGCAAAAATGAGGCCTGTTTGTCTGACCATCGGAGGCAGTGATTCCTGTGGCGGAGCGGGTATTCAGGCCGATTTGCGTGTCTTTGATACATTGGGTGTCCAGGGATGCTCGGCCATCACCGCACTAACTGCGCAGAATCCAGCAACTATTACGCGTATCGAGGGCGTGACGCTGGCTCAGTTAGATGCCGAACTGCATGCCATCTTTGACCATTATAGCGTGGCCTGCGTCAAAACCGGCATGCTGCTCGATGCAGAACATATTGCAACGATTTCGGCTGTGCTGGCGCTGTTTCATGCCGGAAAACCGGTGGTTGTCGATCCGGTCATGGTCTCCAGTAGCGGCGTCGTGTTGCTAGATGCCGGTGGACGGCAAGCCCTGCTCAGCGCGTTGCTGCCGATGACCACGCTGCTGACACCGAATATCCCGGAAGCCGAAGTGCTGTTGGGTAGAAGTATTTCCGATCCTGTCAATGATGCCGCCGAACTTGCCAAACGCTTCCAGACGGCTGTTCTGTTGACAGGAGGGCACGGGCGGGGAGAGGAACTGCTGGATGTGTTCTGCGATGCAGATGGCGAATCCACGCTGTTTACGCATCCGAAACAGCCATGGAATACCGAGGAAAGTCATGGTACCGGTTGTCGGCTGACCGCATGTATCAGCGCCCACCTTGCAACAGGGCTGGCTTTGACCAAAGCGGTTGCCAATGCCGTAGACTGGCTGCAGCAGCAGGGCGGGAAAGCGATTGACAGCTTGCCAGCACAGGTCTAGTGATTACTCATGGATCTGCTTAGCAAAGAGCATATCTCCGGCCTGCTGAAGCACGACTGGAAATTTCTGCTCAAGCTATTTCTGAGTGGTCTATTCATGGCCTTTACCGTTTATGAACTTGGCTTGAAACTCGAGCTTGCCTTTGTCGCCCTTGTATTCGTACCGCTCGGCGGCCTGTTTTTTACGTACCTGAAAATGGAAGCCAATACCAACGTCCTTCGCCTTATCAGTATCGCGGTTGTGGCGCTGGTTTTCGGCGTGCTGGTGAAATCTTATTTTCTTCCTGTTGCTGTTTTCCTGATGCTGGAGGGGGCGACCCATAGGAGGTGCCTGACTCGGTTTGAAGATTTCAAATGGATGAAAATCGTCAAAACCGAAGAGTCGATGGATGAGCTGAATGGCATTGTGGCCGGCCATACCCTGTTCCGGACCCTGCCAGAGGATGAGCGCAATAGCCTGCATGAGAGATGCACAGTCGTGGAGCTGGAGCCCGGAACAGAACTGATCAAGCAGGGGGAATTCAATTACCACCTGTACCTGCTTGGGAAAGGGTCGGTTGATATCGTGTCTGACGGTAAAAAGGTCGCCACATTAAAAGCAGGGGACGTAGTTGGGGAAATCTCCGCCAGTGGTATGAGCATGCCGGTGGCAGATGTAATCGCCGCAAGCAATTTGCTTGCCTTTGCCTTCCCGATAGAACTCGTCAATGCGTTGGCAACGACTTACCCCGATTTTGGCAGGCAGATGCGCGAAATCGGCATGCGCAGGGCACCATAAGGCATTAAAAGCAGCTGGGATTCGCCTTAGGCGGCCAACCTAGTGGGTCGTAATGCCTTCCGGCAGACCGGGAGGAATATTCTCGATTCCCCCGAAACGGGCTTCATATTTGGCGATATTGTCCTGCAATGCCGCTGCAATACGTTTGGCATAGACGCCGCGCTGTACATCCGACGGCACCGAATCTGCAGTTCCTGGGCTGTTGAGGCTGGGGTTTATCGTTCATGGGTCCTCCTGCTTTGTATCTTGCGAAAGCTCTGGACTGGCAGACACCGCTTTGGCTTCCTCGTAAAGTGCTTCCAATTCATCCAGATTCAACTCTGAAAGCGCGAGGCCCTTCTTTTCAGCCAGCGATTCCATAACCCGGAAACGCTGAGCAAATTTACGATTGGTGCGCATCAGGGCCAGTTCAGCATCCATGCCCAGTTTGCGGCCGAGATTAACCAGCGTAAACAGCACATCGCCAAACTCATCCTCGATACGTGACGCATCGATACCTTTTTTAACTTCTTCTGCAAGTTCAGCCAGCTCTTCCTCCATTTTAGCGATAACATCGACTGGCTTTTGCCAGTCAAAACCTACCCGGGCAGCGCGCTTCTGCTGTTTCTGGGCATAGGCCAAAGCCGGCAGGGGAGGAATACCGTCCATCAGGCTTTTGCGCTCCGCATGCTTCGCATCTTTCAGGCTCTCCCATTGCTGCGATAGATCTACCGGCCTTGCACCTTTAAATACATGTGGATGACGATAGATCATCTTCTCAATCAGTCCGTCAATAACATCACCGAAATTAAATTTTCCATGCTCATCGGCAATACGGGCGTAGAAAGCAACCTGCAGTAGCAGGTCGCCAAGTTCATCTCGCAGCATCTGCCATTCGTTATTGTGAGCGGCCCGGTCAATGGCCTCCAGAACCTCATGCGTCTCTTCAAGGGTATAGGTACGCAGGGAGGATAGGGTTTGTTCCTTATCCCAAGGACATTCTTCACGTAATACCTTCATAAGAATTTCTAACTTATTGAAGTAATTATCTTCTTTATAAATCCTTTCCGGCATACGTATCCTTTATTACTTTACATAATATCCATTATACGACGTTATATCTGTGCAGAAAAATCAGCCCAAGGCCCCTCGCTGGCGACGCCAGCATTCCAGCAAGCGTGCCAGCCATGCGGCAACGGCCCTTCTGTCCAGCTGATGCTGTTCTTGCAACCAGCTTTGGATGGAATCTATAAGCCGATCCTCAAGGCCGCCATCAATGGGTTCGCCATGCAGCGCAGCCTCGCGCGCTGCCTTGCTCTGCAGCAGGACTTTCTCAACCTGATTCAAAAAATCAGCAATCAACTGATACTCCGGCTCATCGATTTGATATGTACGCAGGTTCTGTACGGCTCTGGCTTCAATGGCAATGCGCTGATCTGGATTTGCTTCATCATTGTACAAGGCAATCCATCGCCTGAGTGCAACCAGCATCGGGCGCAGACTTGCCGGAAGCCATGGCGTGAACCGTTGCATTTCGGCGTCAAAGCTGCCCACCGGCCCGGCGCTCTTCAGCTTGACCCACAGGCCCGCTCTCATGGCTCGGTGACGCTCTTGAGCAGCCAATTAAGCATTTCAGCCCTCCTGGTATCATAAACAGATTGCATGACGGCTATTCGCTCATCCGTTTTCTTCACGATCTGCAGGCGATATCGCTCCAGTTCTTCGCGAAGCCTGTCCTCCTGCTGCTGGAATTCGCCCTCGAGCGCATCCAGCCGCTTCCGACGCTGTTGCTCCAGCGCATCCCGCCGCCTGGCAATCTTTCTCTCCCAGCGTTGTTCTGCGGCCTGAATTTTTACAGCCGCAGCCTGTTCAGCGCCGGCAAGTTCATCGATGAATTGCTCCAGTTCAGACTGTTTCATGCTGTCTTGCCTTTAGCCGCTTGTTTTGAAAGACGGCTTCCCGATCTTTTTCCTCCAGGCGCTGCTCAATACGTGTCCGTTCATTGCATAACTCGGGAATCAACAGCTGTTCCAAGGCATTGACCTGCCTTTGGCACTGCTTCAGGGCGCGTGCAATGCGACGCAGATTCGTTTCCTTACACATCAACTGCAGTAATTCGGGTAAAAGTCTGGCTAACGCACCTCTGACACGTTCCGGCCGGATACCGCAATCCGAGACAGCCCCCAAAAGGCCCAAGCTTAGTGTTTCGCAGCGATAATCCGCCAGTTCCACGGACATCCAGTGCCTGCTTTTGCCCTCAAGCTCCTGCATCTGTACCACATCGGCCGCCAGGGTTTTCAGGCGCTCAAAACGTTCTGTCTGCAAGGCGTCATCCCACATGCCTTTTAACGCGCCCCACTCTTTTGTGACTTTCTCGCGCAATGTCTTGGCCTGTCTGAGCAGTTGCAGGCCTTCTGCCATCAGACTGTCCCGTTTACGTTCCAGCAGCTCAAGGCCTGTCTGCGACAGATGCAGCTCTTCCCTGATGCGTACCAGCTCCGCCTTGGTGACTGGCCGCTGGTGCATTGTTGGCATCAGTCGCCCCCCATGCTTTCATCGAGCAGTTCGGCATGCGCCTGGATATCGGCCTCGGACAAACGGGTCAGTTCAGCCCTTGGCAAGCATCCCAAAGCGCGCCAGCCAAGGTCCAGGCTGTCTTCAATACAGCGGTTCTCATCATTCCCCTGGCGGATGAAAAGCTGTTCGAAACGCTTTCCGAATTCCAGATAACAGCGGTCAATCTCAGGCAAGTCCGCCTCACCCACGATGCGGCTCATCATGCGCACCTCCTGGGCACGGGCATAAGCGGCATATAATTGTCCCATCAGCGGCATATGATCGTTTCGTGTAAGGCCTTCACCAACACCATCACCCATCAACCGTGACAGTGATGGCAACAAATCCACAGGCGGATAGCAGCCCTGCCGGAACAGATCACGGGAAAGCACGATCTGCCCTTCGGTAATGTAGCCTGTCAGGTCCGGAACAGGATGCGTGATGTCGTTGTTCGGCATGGTCAGAATCGGAATCTGGGTAATCGAGCCTTTCTTCCCTTTCATCCTGCCGGCACGCTCAAAGATTGAGGCAAGGTCGCTGTACAGATAACCGGGGTAGCCTTTCCGTGATGGTACATCGCCGCGCGCTGTGGCGATTTCACGCAAGGCTTCACCATATACCGTCATATCCGTCAGAATGACCAGTACGTGAAAGCCGAGATCAAAAGCAAGGTATTCAGCTGCTGTCAGTGCCAGCCTGGGCGTTAACAGGCGTTCCATGGCCGGGTCATCAGCAAGATTCAGAAAGGACACCGTATGCCCTGAAATTTCCTCGGAAAAACGCACGGCGACATCGTGCTTGACGCCAATGGCTGCAAATACGACCACCAGTTCCTCTTCTTCAGATACCTTGCCGCTTAAATCGGGACGAATTTGTGCCTGCTGGGCGATTTGAATGGCCAGCTGATCATGTGGTAGCCCGGATGAGGAAAAAATCGGCAGTTTTTGTCCTCTGACCAGCGCATTCATTGCATCAATACAGGTAACGCCCGTCTGGATGAAATCTTCCGGGTATTCCCTCCCCACCGGATTCATCGCATTGCCCTGCACATCACGCGCTTCACCTGCAAGCGGTGGTCCGCCGTCAATCGGTCTGCCCATGCCATCCAGTTGTCGTCCGATAATGGAGGCATCTACATTCAGGGTGATCGGGCTGCCCGTAAAAGATATTTTGCACCCGTGCTTGGCAAGCCCGGCTGTGCCCTCAAATATCTCGACAGTGACTTTGTCTTCATCCAGAAGTACGACCCGGCCATGTCTCTGCTGACCAGTTCTATCGACGAGGGTCACGGATTCACCGTAACCCACCTCCGAAAGCGATGATATCAGCGTCATCAGCGGCCCTTCGATACGCTCCAGATTCGTGTAGATAACAGGATCGCTCATGTTTCCGCCTGCCAGGACTGAATCTGGTCCGTTTCTTCGGAGGAGAATTCGTCTTTTACCCTGATCAATGCATCCAGCTTCAGCTTGATAGCCAGTTCACGGGCCGGCTCTTCGTTGGCAATGATGAAGCGTACTGTTTGCATGATAAGCTTGAGCAGCGCCGCCTGTTTTTCCGCGGAAGCATGACTGTCCCTGGGGCTGAAGGCGGATTGTTGCAAAAAACCTTCCTTGATCAGCCGCTCGGCCAGCAGAATCCTGCGCTGCGCTTCAGTCAGGCCCTCTTCTCCCATGATGCGTACAATGCCTTGCAGCTTGTCTGCTTCGATCAGGATGTGCATGAGTTCATCCCGGTCACTTTGCCACTGTTTATCAAGCCTGTTCCACCATTCGGCCAGGTCATCACCATATTCGGAGTAAGAATCGAGAGGATGAATCGCCGGGAAGAAACGTGCACTGGCCATGGCCTTGTCCAGGGCCCAGTAGGCCTTGACGAATCGCTGGGTGTGCAGGGTCACCGGTTCAGAAAAATCACCGCCGGGCGGTGACACCGCCCCAATGGCACTGACGGAGCCTGTTTCTCCGGCCAGTGTTTCTATTCTGCCGGCCCTCTCGTAGAATTCCGCGGTCCGTGATGGCAGATAGGCCGGGAATCCCTCCTCAGCAGGCATTTCCTCAAGGCGGCCGGAAATTTCACGCAGGGCTTCAGCCCAGCGTGATGTGGAATCGGCCATTAATGCGACATCCATACCCTGGTCGCGGAAATACTCGGCAATGGTAATGCCTGTATAGATGGAGGCTTCACGTGCTGCCACGGGCATATTTGATGTATTGGCAATCATGACGGTGCGTTCGATCAAAGGATGTCCTGTTCTCGGATCCCTCAGCTTTGGAAAATCCGTTAACAGGCCAATCATCTCATTGCCGCGCTCCCCGCAGCCGATATAGACAATCACCTCGGCATCGCACCATTTGGCCAGATTATGCTGAGTTACGGTCTTGCCGGTGCCAAAGCCACCCGGGATGGCAGCTGTACCTCCCTTGGCGATGGGGAAAAGCGTATCAATGATACGCTGGCCGGTAATCAGAGGCATGGATGGTTTCAGGCGTTTAGCCACTGGACGCCTGCAACGAACGGGCCAGCGATGAAAAAGAAAAATTTCCTGCTCCTGGCCGTCGGGTCGGCGGATTCGGGCAACAGGTTCGGATAAGGAATATTCACCTTTATCTACTATATGTACCAGCTCTCCTTCCTCATGCGGCGGCAGCAGAATCTTGTGGCGGATGACATCGGTCTCCTGCACATATCCGACAATAGCGCCGCCGGTCAGCATGACCCCGGTCTTTTGCGCCGGCTCAAATGGCCAGGGCCTTTCCCGGTTCAGCGCCGGTACATCCAGGCCACGGGGAATAAAACAGCCGCTTTGTTCCCACAGCAGATCCAAGGGACGCTGAATACCGTCATAAATCGTGGTCAGAAGACCTGGGCCGAGTTCGACTGATAGCAAGCCGCCACTGCTGGTGACCGGTTCACGCACCCTCAGGCCGGTCGTCTCCTCGTAAACCTGAATAAAGCACCGCTCCGGCGTAATGCGGATGACCTCTCCGACAAGGCCGGCCTCACCAACAGTGACACGGTCACCCATGGCAAATGCCTCCGGATGATCACAGGCGACAAGCGGGCCGCTGATTTTAGTGATCTTCGCAGACATACTTATACCATTGCTGCCAAAGTTCCGGCTCACGGGCCTCAAGACGCCGATCCCAGGAGCCGTCAATTTCGATGCCGGTTTGCTCATCCAGTGCGATGGCACCACCCAGCAATGAAGCTTTTTGAGTCTTGATATCTTTGCTCTTCAGCCTGGCCACATCGGCGGCTTTCAGCTGAACAACAAGATGCTTCGGATTCCCCAGTCTTTTTTTCGCTTCTTTAACAAAAGCCTCCAGTTGTTTTCGCTGCAGCGGCTGCTGTTGGAGCGCCTCCCGAGTCTGTTCAAGCACGCCTTGAATGCAGGCTTCATGGAACGCCCATATCCGCCTTTGTTGTTCGGCCTCCAGATCACGCTCTGATCTGTTACGCGTGCGTTGCAAACGGGCATGACTGGCCTGTGTCTGATCCTGTATTTCCCTGTCCAGCATTTGCCGGCTTTCGGTTTCAAGTTGTTCGATTCGAGATTGTCCTTCGGAATCGATTTCCTGCAGGCGTTGCTGCAGCCTGGCATCAATCTCGGCAAACAGGCGCTCCAGCGTATCCTGGCTCATAGCGGGATCTTCCCCTGGCCCACCGCGTGGCCCAGTAGTTCGGCCAGTTGTTCGGTTTGCTCCAGCGGGTGCTCCGGATCAGGTAAGACCAGATACAGCCGCTCTTCAATATCTTCAGGCACTGATTCGTGTGTACCAATAAACAACCCATCAGCATTACCCTCTTCCCTGCCCTGAATGCCAATGAGCTCAAACAACAGTGTTTCCTCAGGCGAACCCAGGATGAACAGGCGCATGTCAGACCGCTGCAATGATGATAAAGGAAATGATCAGCCCGTAGATGGCAATCCCTTCCGCCAGACCAACGAAAATCAGCACGCGTCCCAGCATCTCAGGTTTTTCGGAGATCGCGGCAATGGCAGCAGCACCCACGTGGCTGACTGCAATGCCTGCGCCGAAGCTCGACAGTCCTGTCGCAACCGCTGCGGCCATATAATATCCCCAGTGGGCAAGCAATCCTGTCGCTTGCTGCTCGGCGGCCTGGGCATCCGGTATGAGTATGTACAACACAGTTGTGCACAGGATCAATGTGGCTGCCATTGCGCATAGCCCCATGGCCCATTTTCTGATTTGAACGGGATGGCTCATGCCGTTGCCTCCTTGGTGGCCGAGAGCGGCCTGAATAACGTCCCCTGCCCTGCCACAAACTTGGTGAAAAACTCAAAAAAATGCAGCCGAATTACCTGAATGGTTACAAGCAGGCCTTCAATGACAATGATAGCAAAGTTTCCGAGTATAAAAATGATCCACGCGGCCCATGGCGTTGACGAGAGCGCATCCACAGCGAGCAGCAAGACGGTTGACAGGGCGATATGGGCGACTGTGAAGGCGGCAATCCGGACAAAAGACATAGTTTGAACCAGAAACTTCAGGCAGAAATCATAGACCTCAATTATGGCTAAAAAACAGCGCATCGGCATGCTCTCCTTCTGCATGTCGAGGAAATGATGTGTGCCCATAGCCAGCAGACCACATATTGCAAATCCAGCACTAGTCCACTCAATAGAGGTGCTTTCTGTGGCAAAACCGGCTGCAAACAGAATCATCGCGAGATAGAAGGAGAATCCGACTGGTCCGAAATCATCCCATAAGATCTCCTGCCATCGCCATGTCTGCCAGGCATTGATCATACCAAAGACCATACCAGTACAAATCGTGATCATACCGATGACAATGCTGGCTGTCAGATAAAACAGAATCTGTTCCATGGGATGAAACCACAGCGCCGGTATCCAGTCTTCATGCGCAAAGAAGCTTCCGAACATGGCTCCGAAAAATGCCGAGGACAGGCCAACAGGCACCATCACCTGCCCGACATTGCGCCAGATACCGGCACCGGATGGACTCCCTGCTCTTGTCAGCCAGAGGCCTGTCACGAACATCAGCAGCCCCTGTCCGAGATCGGCAAACATAAGTCCGAACATGAGCACAAATCCAATACCGAGAATAAGTGTCGGATCAATTTCACGATAGCCGGTCATACCAAACATGCGCATCAGGGCGGCAAAACCGTCAAGAAAACGCGGCCTTTGAAACAGTGTAGGCACTTCTTCCAGAGGTAATTCGCTATCTTCAGCCACTGTGATGGATACAGCCTCTCCCGCCAGCAGGCGGTCAAAGCGCTTACGCTCGGAAGCAGGGATCCAGCCATCAATCACAGCCCATGAATGAACATGGCCTATGGCACAATCTGTATCAAATAATAGCCGCCACTGGATATCGTCGCACTCAAAGGGAAGCGGTTCCGGCACTTTTCCTATATCGCAAACACAGGCCTCGATTTCTTCCGGCGGCGTCTTCCCTGCCCACAGGAACGTGCCACCCTCTGTCTTTACGATACCCTCCGGAAAGAGGGTTTTGCGCGGCATTTCTCCGATTCTGTATTTCAGCAGCGTATGCTCAGGCATGCGGTCCTGTAGTAATTGTTGTATGGAATGATGGCGCTGGTATCTGTTTCTGGCCTCATACAACTGCTTCAGTGCAGCAAGGTCTGTTGCCTCTCCCACATGATGCTGTTTACTCAGGTGAAAACGCTGTGTATCTGCAAGCAGTTGCAGGCTGGCTGGCAGACGCTCATCCGGAACAACCCAAATCAGGCGTAGCATCGTCTGGGGAAACAGCATCACAGACTCCTTCAGGCAAAAAGCTGTATCCAGCCTCTTACCCTGCTTATCTATTAGATGATAAAGCCTGTTTCAGCAAGGCACGGCGCCTCTTGTTACTTGTCAGCTTTGCTTTGTTCTCGGTGTGCGTTACTTATTCTGATGCGTCTGCGTATTGGCTTTGCCCTGTCCGTCAGGTACAGATCACACATCAGATAGCCATGCATGGCCATGCGACGCATATCATCATCCTGTTCAATCAGGCCGAACCAGCTATCGTCGGGCTCCAGTTGATATGGCAGCGGATGCGTAATGCTCGGTTTGGCAATCACGCCTTCTTTTGCGCACTTGTTGCGCAAAATATCCCAAAAACCGGGGTAATACCTTATTCCGATGCTGGAGATGGTCGATGCCTGTTTGCCATAATTCACGGCCTTGATACCCACGACTGCCTTGTCCTGATGCTGGAGTTCCATGGCTACTTTGGAGCCGGAGGATTTCCATTTGTATATTTCCCATACAAGTACAAGCGTGGCAACGATGGCTCCCCACCATGCAGCCAGTTCAGTCATAGAAAATCGAATGCGCCCTTCCTCCCTGCGGTAAGAAAAAGAAAAGCACCCATGCAGTCATGTAAGCGCTTGATTTAACTGGTACTCCCAAGGGGAATCGAACCCCTGTTTCCGGCGTGAGAGGCCAGCGTCCTAACCGCTAGACGATGGGAGCCTCATTTGAGGGCCGGTTTTTACTGGAATCGGTTGTTGGAGTCAATGATCCAACCAGATTTCGTACGGTTTCGCGCAGCTGTTCTCCATTCAGTTGCTGTTTGACGAGATAGGCGTCTGCACCCGACTCAAGACTGCGCATGCGGTCTTCAGCGCTTTCACGCGTGGATATAATCAGGATCGGCAAGTCCTCAAAACGCGCTTCGTTACGCAGCTGGCGCACAAGGCCAAAGCCATCCAGCCGGGGCATTTCAAGATCGGTCACCAGTATGTCATAATCGTGCAACTGCATTTTTTCCACGGCATCAAGGCCATCAATGGCCGTATCCACCTGGAAACCGATACTTTCAAGCATGCTCTTTTCAACCTCGCGGGCAATAAGAGAGTCTTCCGCAAGAAGAACACGGAAACCAAGCAACTCGCCTTCGCCCTTGGCCTCATCAAGAAGGTCGATATCCGGCGCAGTACGTCCCATTTCCTTAATGCCATAGGGTTCAATCAACATCAGGACGGAACCATCACCGATAATGGTGTTTCCCATCAGGCCCTGCGCCTGATAGCGCTTCATATAAGGGTCAAGATCACGAATGACGATTTCACTTTCTTCCATTAATTCATCAATAACAATGCCAACGAACCCTTCAATATGCTCGGCGATAATCACATACGGTTGTTTGGAAAGAGCGTCAGGGGTATCGGCAAGCATGCGCCGCAGGTCCACAATGGGAACCAGATGCCGTCCATAACGAATAAAGTCCTTGTCGCCGGGTCCCTTTTCGATGGTTTGCGTCCACAGCGGAAGGGCCTGTTCGATCATGTGCGTCAGCATGCCCAGACGCTGGCTGCCAACACGAAACAGAAGCGCGTGCTGTACCGCAATACTGACCGGCAGTGACAGTATAAAACGCGTACCCTCGCCTATCTTGGTATGAACTCGTATCGCGCCCGTCAGGCGCCTGACAGTATCCTGAACGACATTCATACCAATGCCGCGTCCCGCCACATCATCTACATTTTTATGCGTTGAAAAGCCGGGACGGAAAATCATCTCCATAATTTCGGCGGAGTCCATTTCATCTACTTCAAGCTGTGTGGTGACGCCGCGTTCTACAGCGACTTTCTTAATATGGTCAGTATCAATGCCGCATCCGTCATCAATGACTTCGATACGCACTTCATTACCGCTTTGCCGGGCCAAAATTGTAATCTGTCCTTCCTCGGGCTTGCCGGCCTGCCGGCGTTCTTCCGGCGTTTCAATACCATGTGCGACGGCATTGTTCAGCAGGTGAACCAGCGGCTCGACCAGGGATTCGGCCACGGCCTGATCCATTTCCACGGATTTTCCGCTAATCAGAAGCTGTACCCGCTTGTCGCAGCGAACCGCCGTATCGCGGACGGCACGCGGGAATGTTGAGAAAATACTGTCCAGAGGCCGCAGCATCAGGCCCAGCACCTGGTTGCGTAGATCGTCCAGCATGAGGCCGCCTTTATTGCGGTCGTAGTGAAGCTCCTCAGCAAAACTCTGTGCATTTCTGAGTTGTTGTTCAAAGGCCGTGCTGATCCTTTTGCTCATGCTGCTGCGTTCTTCCTGATTCAGGCGGGAAAGGCCGGACTGGAACTGTTGCCAGTTTCTGTTGATGCTCCTCAGTTCACGATGCAGCTTGCCGAATACTGCTTCAAGACTTTTACTGCGAGACTTCTCTGTACTGAGTTCCACGACCTGATTGGACAGGCCGCTCAGACGTGCCGCATCAACACGCAGGAAACGCCCCGAACTCTGCCGTTGTCCACCACTTTTCATTTCAAGTTGTGCAACATCGGGACGGAAATCATCCAGGTCTTCGGTCAACGCCACCGCCTGCATGGCAATGGCATCGCGGTGCGGACCTTCCTCAATGTCCTCCGCCGTTGGCGCGATCGACGCTGTTTCCGCCACAGGGGACTGCGCCTCAGCTGGCTGCTGCTTTTCAGCTTGCCACGCCATAGCTTCATCAGCACCGATCAGTTCTGTACCAAACCCTTCAATTTCGATCTCTTCGGGCTCAATCTGGATGATGCCCTCATCTTTAGACGCTTCTGCTGCTTGAGTCGCATGTTCTTCGATGGTGGTGGCTGCAGGCTGTTCCCCACCCGCCGCAATATCACTTAAAAGCTGTTTGTACTGGTTACGAAGAGGTTCTGATTCCAGTAGTTCCTTGCCATGCTGATCTTCCATGCGGCGTTGCAGATGATCATGAATATCGTACAGAAACTGCACCATTTGTGGCGTGCGGTATTCGGGATGCTTAATCAGGTATTCCATCGCATCCTCAAAGAGATGGCTTACCTCTCCGACATCATTAATGCCCAGCATCAACGCCGAGCCCTTGATCGTATGCGCATCGCGCCGCAGGGAAATAAGCCCTTCTTCATTCAGGGAACCGGATTCAAAAGCGACCAGGCTCTGATTGATTGAAGCGAGCCGTTCTTTCGCCTCGTCAAAAAATGAGGCTATAAAATTGGAAAGGTCAAAGTCAGACAAGGGCTAACAGCCTCAGGCCTGCTTTATACCAGTTTCTGCAAATCTTCTGCCACCACATTCAGGCGATCAGCGGCCTCTCGTGATGTCTGCATTTGCGTGGCCGAATCCTGAAGTAACTCATAAATTCTGCGCATGGCGGCCAGGAACTCCTGGCTGGTCTGATCCTGGCGGTTGGTTGCCAGAGCGATCGTACGCACGGCCTGGTTAGTTTTTGTAGACATGTTCTGCATTTTATCCAATGCTTTACTTGCGCGCTGGGCGATTTCCACACCCTGCGCCACCTCTTTCAGACCCTCACGCGTCACCTCCACCGAATCCTGGGTCGAGGCATGCACTTCGTTCACAATGCCTTGGATTTCTTCGGTAAATTCACGCGCGCGCTCAGACAGCCGCCGTACCTCGCCGGCAACCACAGCAAAACGCTTACCGAATTCACCTGCAGCAGCTGACTCAATAGAGGCATTCAGAGCCAGTAAGTGGGTTTCATCGGCGATTTCCTGAATAGAACCCACAGAATCAAGAATCTGCTCAGCCTTCTGGCCTGCATAGGTTACCTTCTCCGCGATAGTGTTCACCTCATCACGAATACGATCCATGTAACCGATGGCCTCTGTTACGGCCTGTGCACCCTCGTTTGCAGAGTTTGTTGTGGCATCGGCGATCTTTTCCACACTTGAAGCCGTGGTTGCAATTTTCTTCGCCGCAGCAGACATTTGCTCAAGCTCCTCGGTAATCTGTGCCACGGACATCGCCTGCATATCTGAAGCTGTTGCCTGCTGTTCCACCGCATTGCGAATATCTCCCGATGTGGTGGTCACATCCTCCGCCACACCGGAAATCGTGTTGGTAATTCCTCTGACAAAACTGCGGCTGAAATAGGCCAGAAGCAGTACCAGCACGACAATGATCGCCAGATTGATGATTGCCAGTGTTGTTATCTGCTGCTGCTTGTCAACAGCACTTTTGTCCAGCGCGCTGGCAAGACGGCCAGCTACCGCATTCACCTTTTCCTGGCCCACAAATACCAGGCTTTGTGCCACAACGGCAACGTTACCGGCTTGCTCGGCTGGAATGGTGCCGCTCACAATATCATCGGAAATGCCGATTACTTCCTGCATCAGATCGAACACTTCCTGCAATTCCTTGTTGTCCGCATCCGTCAGGCTGGACAATGCCGCCACTTCGCCATAAAGACGCAGGAAGTCGTTGGATGCCTTTTCCAGTTTCTCCACATCTTCGGGGTTGCCTGTCAGTGTAAAGTCATTCAATGGCAACAGCACATTGGACAGCGAAGCCCGGAACTGCTCAATTCTTGTCTGGTCACCATACAGTCCACCAAGGGACTCCATGCCTTCCTTGGCCTTTTGGAAGGCGAAGAAAACGGCTCCGATAAGCACCGCGAACAATAACAGTGAAGTAAAGAGGTTGCGGTTGGCCTGTTGCCTTAGATTGGATCCGGACTGACCTTTCGTGGTATTGGACTCCGCCATTGCTCATTCTCCCCCTAACCAACATTGCTTCAAACATGCCGCCAAACTTACTGCTCTTGAACCGAAAAGCATGTCCTGAACATGCCCGCTTTGCAAGCTATGTGTTCGACTTTCATTGCTGCTCCAACATGCTGTTCTATTACAGCAACAATGCTTCACTGTTGAGTACATCATAGGATTGTCCATCAATTCCGAGTTGGCCACGAACATGCGATTTCTCCGCATCGCCTGTTTGCTCCGGCACGTCTTCAGCTCTGACGCGATGCAGGGAGCGAACTTCATCCACCCATATGCCGACGTGCATCCGCGGATGGCGTAAAATAAGAAAACGCGTCTTTTCAGTTTGCTCCAGTCGGGATTCAGGCAAATTGCTTACCTTGCCCGGATTGATAATACAGACAATCTGGCCGCGGATATTGGCCATGCCGAGCAAATGATCGGGTGCCATGGGTACCGGCGTCATATCCACTGGACGGATAATCTCGGTCACCTCTTTGACTCGGATCAAAAATTCCTTGCCACTCAGGATAATCAGCAACATTTCTTCCTGCTCGATGTCGAGCAGCGCTTCCGCCGAAAGTTCCACTTCCTTGCCGACAGGAAGCCCTTCTTCATCAGGTATCTGTATTTTGTCATTCATAACTTGCCCCCCTGCTGTGCCGCCGAACGAATTCGATAATACATGCCCAGCGTTTTCTTCACTCTAGCCTGCAACTTCAGCGGTTCAATCGGTTTGATGATGTAGTCATCCCCTCCTGTTTCAAGCCCCAGCACTTCATCTTCTTCATTTCTGGAAGTCAGCATGAGCATCGGGATATCATTGAGCTGACTCTGTTGACGCACTTTTTTGACCAGTTTCGGACCAAATCTGCTTGTTTCAGACTTTCCTTAAGATGACCTAGCTTAACATTAGGTTCCTGTTCTCCAAAATCAAGAAAGGGGAAGACATTGTGTTTGCTCCGATACAATGATGCTTTACCCGCCATGATCTGGCGCTATCTTTAGTCGATATGCAGCCACACCCTGCCGCAAATCGGAATCTTTCCTGCTTGATCCGCATATGCTGTTCTCTGCTGTTATGCAGTCTGGCTGCATGCGGCCAACAGCACCTGTCGGCCTCGGAGACATTGCCCAAGGCTACGACTGCACAATCGTCAACAACAGATACGCCGGTACCATTGGACACCCCCATCCCGGATGTGCCGCCAGCGCCCTCACCTGCTTACGCTTTGCTCACCGGCTTACCTCCTGAGGATATCGCCCGTATCCAGGCAGAGGTTAAGCGGCATTACTTTCGCCACTGGCCTGTTATCGCAGAGCGATCCCGTTATGTCCGCCAGCGCGTTTTATCAGTGCTCGCAGAGCTTCAGGCGCCACCGGAATTACAGATGCTTCCTATGGTCGAGTCGGGATATAACCCATATGCATTCTCATATGCCGGCGCCATGGGCCTGTGGCAACTGATGCCACGAACAGCGCGCGGCCTAGGCATCAACTACCAGAAAACCAGAAATGGCCGCCGCGATATTGAAGCCAGTACACGCGCTGCCGTAAACTACCTGCTACAGCTGTACGCGCGTTTTGACAGCTGGCCATTGGCTCTGGCGGCCTACCACAGGGGCCCTTCTGCCGTTTCCAAACGCTTGAAAATGAAGCCATGGAAGGTAGAGGATGGACTGGGAAAGCTGCCTGTACCAAGCATTACCCGTGCTTATGTGCGGCACGTACTGGGGCTGGCAGCACTAGAGCGGATGCGGATTATTCAGTTCCCCGAGCCTTTCCGTACAAAGGTGCTTGAAATTGATGGTCCTGTTGATCTGAAACGGCTGGCTAAGCAGGCGAAAATGGATGCAAAAGAGCTGTTCCTGTTCAATCCGGGCCTGGAACATCGCCAGCATCTACGTGGTATCTTAAAGCTGTATGTTCCAGAGACGCATTATGAAGTGATGCAGGCGGCATGGCATGCGTCTTCTCCCAAATTTATCCACGTCGTTGTTCGCGAAGGCGATAGTCTGTGGACGATATCACGCCGGCATCGCGCAAGCATTGCCGAAATAGAAAAGCTGAATCCCGCCCTTGGGCGTTACCTGCAGCCCGGACAAAGCCTGACCGTTCCCGCTAATTCGCTGGTCAATGTGAAAGCATTGCCCAATCCGCTGCTATCGCATGGACGCAGGATTCGGTACAAGGTGCGCCAGGGTGATTCGCTATGGCGTATTGCCAACCGTTTTGGCACGACGCCTTCAGCCATAGCACGGGCCAATCAGATTCCCATGGATGCGCTGATACGGCCGGGCGATACTCTGTGGGTGCTGGCGCGTATCCGTCCTTCCTGACTTGCGCCTGCGTCTCTTTTTATGCTGTCTGCTGACAGGACTCTGGCTATCCGCCTGCTCTGATTCGCAGACCGACAACCGGAATGAAGCGCCTGCTGTTGACACATCCTCAGTTGCAACGATAGCGGCACAGGGCGACAGGCTGATTTCGGCCAGTATTGGTGATGCTTCTAATCTGATTCCAATGATTGCCGGCGATGCCTCAAGTCATGACATCGCCGGCCAGATGTACCTGTCGTTGCTGAAATATGACCGTGACCTGAACCTGGTCGGACAACTGGCTGATTCATGGGAAGTTTCCGATGACAGTCTGACCATTACCTTCCATCTGCGTCCGAATCTGAAATGGACAGACGGCAAACCATTCACATCAGCGGATTGTGCCTTTACGATCGAGTTAATTCAGGATGAGCATACGCAGAGTGCTTACAAATCGGATTATGCCAAAATCGTGCACCATGAATCTCCTGATCCACTTACCTTTATCGTGCACTACAATGAACCATACTCTCCCGCCCTGACCTCATGGTCCTCACTGGCTGTTCTGCCGAAACATGTGTTTGAGGACGTGGATATCATGAAAACCGGGCTTTCAAGAAAGCCGGCAGCCACCATTGGCCCCTATATGCTGGCCGACTGGCAACACCAGCAATCCATTCTGCTTCGCGCCAATACGGGCTATTTTGACGGGCCGGTATGGATTACGGAGCGACTTACACGCATCATCCCCGATACTGCCACGCAGTTTCTGGAGCTTTCAGCTGGGCACCTCGACATCATGACACTGACCCCGACGCAATATCAGCGTCTTTTTACCACCAAGCCTGCACTTGTGAATCATTACCAGCGCTACAAATACCTGGGTTTTGGCTACACCTACCTTGGCTTCAATCTGAAGCACAAACCCTTCGATGATCCCAGAGTACGCGAGGCCATCGCCTATGCCATTGATCGGCAGGAAGTGGTGGACGGTGTATTGCTGGGCCTCGGCGAAGTCATTGCTTCGCCATACAAGCCCGGCACGTACTGGGTCAACGATGATGTCAGGCCACGTGCCTACGCTCCCGAAAAGGCCAGAAAGTTACTCAAAGAGGCAGGCTGGGCGGATAGTGATGGTGATGGTCTTGTTGACAGGAGTGGCAAGTCACTTTCCTTTACGATACTGACCAACAATGGCAATAAACAGCGTGCTGATACCGCTACGATTATTCAGCAACGTCTGAAGGCGGTTGGCATTGATGTGAAAGTACGCCTTGTTGAATGGTCCGCCTTTATCGAGAACTTCATCAACAAACGAAATTTTGAAGCTGTCATACTGGGATGGTCGCTGACGCCTGAACCGGATCAGTACAGTATCTGGCATTCCTCACAGACCGGCGCACGCCAGTTCAATTTCCTTTCCTACAGCAATGCGAAGGTGGATGAAGCACTCGTCGCGGCAACCCGCACCTTTGACAAGGCCGAACGCAAACGCCTTTACGATATTGTGCAACAGGAAATCCACAGGGATGTACCAGTCGTCTTTCTGTATGCGCCCTATTCCCTGCCTGCCATCCACAAGCGTATCCGCGGTATTGATCCGGCACCGGCCGGCATCGGGCATAACA
>JBHHXG010000005.1:0-37030 GCA_046756985.1 Mariprofundaceae bacterium
CATCATGCTTGATGCCGTCGAATGCCGTTGCATCATCCTTGAACACCTGAATCAGTTCGCCTGCAACATCAGTTGCATATAACTGCTTGCCCTTGCCTTCGTATTTCAGCTCACCACGCATATTCCCTGCTCCAGTCACAATCAGTAAAAGAAGGCGAAACCTACGCAGAGGCGGGCGGCACGACAAGAAACACCCGATCTTCTACTTTTGCCTCGGCCGGTTTAATATCCGACGGGCACCTCAGGAGGACACATGGCAGCACGCACCCCGATTCCGGCAGAATTGCACGCGCTCATTGCAACACAGCCTTTGTTTGAACCCTTGCCGAAAGATGCGCTGGATCAACTTATCGCTGATGGAGAACTGATGACCTTTGCCAGCGGTGAACAGCTGATCGAGGAGAACACACCCAACGAGATCCTGTTTCTACTGCTCAAAGGCGCCGCCACCGCGACCATCAACGAAACCCCGGTCGGTCAGCTTGAACCTGGAGACATTGCCGGTGAAATCTCGACTGCTGGTATCAGCCCGCCGATTGCCAGCGTTATAGCCGATACCGATATCGAGGCCGTGGCCTTTCCGGTTGAGTCCGTTATCCGGATGGCTGATGAGCATCCTGACTTCGGCCGATGCCTGCGCGATGCGGCATTCCACCGCGTTTCAGGCTAAACAGCCCGCCGCAAAAGGCATTGCATTCTGTAAAACCCAGACGTATAGTGCCGCGCTCTTTGCAGGGGTAACCCGCAAAGACTAATAACTTGCTCCGGACGCGCTAATAAGTTCCGGGGCGTACGATAAGTACACCGAGAGGAGCGCCGCTTGTATTACGAGACAATTTTTATCGTTAATCCTGATATTTCCCAGGAAAATACCGAAAAACTGACTGACAATCTGGTGGCCAGGGTCGAAAAGGCCGGTGGCCGCATCGTCAAGCGCGAATACTGGGGTGTTCGTCAGCTGGCTTATTCCATTGCCAAGCGCAAACGCGGACACTATGTGCTGCTGGTCACCGATGGCGAAGCAAAAGCAATCCGCGCCCTGGAAGAAGGCATTCGCCTGGATGAATCCATCCTGCGCTTTTTAACAACGCGCCTGACTGAGCTTTCAGACGAGCCTTCCCCGCTGCTTCGCCGCAGGCCGGACAGTTCGGCAGCCGACAAGGAAAAGGCCGCGCAGTCTGCAGAAGCTGAAAAACCCGCCGCTGAAGATGACACTGCGCAAGAGACCAAGACCAAAGTCGAAGCCAAAGCCGAAGAAGCTGCCGAGACAGAGGCCAAGGTAGAAGATAAGGCTGAGACGAAAGAAGCAGAAGAATCTGCTGAACCCAAAAAGGCAGAAGCAAAAAAGGCCCCGGCAAAAAAAGCGGCTGCCAGAAAGAGCGAGGAAAAGGCAGACGCCTGACATCAACCGCGCCCAGGTTTCGGGAAGACTGGAGAAGCTGCGCAAACGCTGGACGCCGGATGGCAGCCTTTCCGTTATAGCGGAACTGATTACTGACAGGCCGCAGCTTGGTCCGGTCAGAGCAGGCGTCCAGGACGAGCAACCCATGCCGTTGCGCGCGCAAGGCAAGATTGCCGAGACGTTGCTGGCCAATGAACACCGGGATGTGGTCATTGAGGGCTGCTTGCGAAGAAGATATTACAGCAGGGAAGGTGAGCCCAGCTGGGGACAGATGGAAATCTGGGTAGATCACTGTACAGCTGTCCAGGCAACCAAGATCGAGGAGTAATGAAATGGCTGAAGAAACAACACAAGTAACACAGGAAAAAACCGCGTCAGCAGGCGAGCGCTCCGAGCAGCGGAGTAGCGAGCGCCCCGTGCAACGGGGTGGTGAGCGCCGTGAGCAGCGCCCGCGTCAGGGCGGAGGCCGGTTTGTACGCCGCCGGAAATTCTGCAAATTCTGCGCCGATAAAAATATGACGATTGACCATAAGAATCCTGATCTGCTGCGACAGCTTGTAACGGATCGCTATAAAATACTGCCATCGCGTGTCACTGGCACCTGCGCCAAACACCAGCGCGCGCTGACCACCGCCGTGAAGCGGGCAAGGGTGCTGGCCCTGCTGCCCTTTACACCGCTGCACCACGATTAAAACGCAGGAAAACAGCACCGACAATCGGCAGACCACCGGTAGACAATAAGGGATTCATGGACGAAAACACGCGGAAACTTTCTCCAGCCGCCGAGCTGATACTGACGCGCCGCCTGCCCTGCGCCGCTCTGGCATGGCTTATGTTTACAGCCATATTGTGGCTGCCGGCAGGACTGCAGGAAATTCCCGTCATCTCGCTGCTGGTTGCCACACTGGTTCTGACCATACATCTGCTGACGCCGGCATTGTTTGCGCTGATTACCTTTGGCGGCGGCATTAATTTTTCACTGCAAGTTGCAGGCATTGCCGCCATTGCCGTGACAGCGCTTTCCGGATTTCAGCTTTTGCCCGGTCTGGCCATGTTCACGCTGTATGCCCTGCTACCGGTGATGACGGCTGTAAGCATACAAAAGCCGGGCGGCCTAAGCCGGAGCGCCCAGCACCTTATGCTGGGAATGGCCATGGCCACCTTCGCTGCCTTGCTGGCTGGTGCAAGCGCGCAGCATGTCGGTATGTATGCTTTTGTTGATCAGCTGCTGGCACCGGTATTCGATGTCATGGGCGAACAGGTCCGGACGAGTGGCGGACAGGAAGCCATACAGATGCTGGTGGAAGCGCGCCGCATGACCGTGTGGATTTTTCCCGGCATGATTGCATTATGCCTGTGGCTGACATGGTGGAGCAATCTGTTGCTGGCCCGGCGTGTGGCCGTACGCTACGGGTTTTACCGTGGCGAACAGACCGCCATGCTGAATGTGCGATTCAGCAAACCGCTTGCGGGACTGTTTTTGCTGGCGCTGGCACTGGCCAACCTTGCCGCAGATTCAGTACAATATGTCGCGTTGGGCATCACCATTGCAATAAGCGGCATGCTGGCGATACAGGGTATTGCTGTTGTGCATACATGGTTAAAGCTGCGCGGCATGCAATTGACGATTATTATCATGTATTTGATTTTATTAATGTGGTCCGTGATGGTATTGCCTTTCGTTATGGTCGGACTGCTGGATATCTGGTTTGATTACCGCCGGAATATGCAACCGGCGCATGGAGGATAAAAATGCAATTGATTCTACTGGAACGCGTAGAAGGCCTTGGTAATGTGGGAGACGAAGTCAGTGTTCGCCCGGGTTACGGCCGCAACTTTCTGGTCCCTCGGGGCAAGGCGACGCCGGCAACTGATGCCAACCGCAAGGTTTTTGAACGCCGCCGCACACTGCTGGTCGAGAAGCAGCAAGGTGAACTCGAACATGCGCAGGCCATCGCCGATAAACTTGCCGGCCTGGAACTGACCATTACCCGCTCAACATCAGATGGCGAGCACCTGTATGGCTCGGTCAGCCCTGTTGACCTTGCAGCATTACTGCAGGAGAAGGAACATGAGATCGAACGCCGCAACATTATTCTTGATGAGCAGATCAAGGCGGTCGGCGAATATGCCTTCCGGGTCCGCCTGCATCCGGATGTAACTGCGGAACTGTCTGTCAGGGTAGAAGCTGAGCAGCATTGAGCCAGCCAGTCACCCCACTGCGCGCGGATACGCTCAGGGAGCGGGTTCCGCCACACGCACATGATGCGGAGCGGGCCGTGCTGGGGGGCATTATGCTGGACCCGGAGGCGCTGGAACGGCTGGAAGGCGCCCTGCTGGCCGAGCACTTTTATGTCGAGGCCAACGCCAGGGTTTTCTCTGCCATTCTGGAACTGGCGGGACGCAATCAACCGGTCGACGCGCTCACCCTCAAAGACCACCTCGAACGCACAGAATCGCTGGAATCGTGCGGCGGTGAAGCCTATCTGAGTGAACTCGTCAGTTCGGTGCCAACTGCCGCCAATGTCAAGCACTATGCCGATATTGTTCGCGAACGAGCCGTCCTGAGAGAGCTGCTGGGCGTTTGCGGCAAAGTCTCGCAGGATGTTTATGAAGAGACCAAACGTGAGGTCGGAGAACATCTGGATCAGGCCGAAAAACACATTCTTGCCGTCGCCGAAAAATTCAGCCGCTCCAGACCTACCTTCAGCAAGATGAGCGATCTGATGCTCGCCAGCTACAAAGAGCTTGAAGCGCGCTATGCCGACAAGCGGGCCATTACCGGCGTCCCGACCGGCTTCGATGATCTGGACGAAATATCATCCGGCATGCAACGCGGCGATCTTATTATCGTTGCTGGCCGCCCCAGCATGGGCAAAACGGCCTTTGCCATGAACCTGGCGCAAAATGCATCCATCCGCTCTGATGATCCCAATATCGTGGCGGTATTTTCGCTGGAAATGTCCACACAGCAGATTGCCCTGCGGATGCTGGCCAGTGAGGCTCGGGTTGACATGAAACATTTGCGCACCGGCCGTTTTTCCGCCGAAGACTGGCGCAAGCTGGCCAAGGCGAGCGGCGCACTGGCTGAGTCCGCTATTTATGTGGATGACACGCCGGCCATTTCCGTTCTTGAACTGCGTTCCAAGTGCCGCCGCCTGAAGCGCGAAGCCAAAGCGCTTGACCTGGTTGTGATCGACTACCTGCAATTGATGAGCGGCCGTTCTGATGCCGAGCGCAGAGAACAGGAAATCAGCGAAATCACACGCTCGCTGAAGGGTCTGGCAAAGGAACTGGATGTGCCGGTGATTGCGCTTTCCCAGCTCAACCGCTCACTTGAAGCGCGCGCAGACAAACGCCCAATGATGTCGGATCTGCGTGAATCCGGCGCTATTGAACAGGACGCCGATGTCATCATGTTCATTTACCGCGATGAGGTGTACAATAAAAAACCGGAAAACGAGGGCCTGGCCGAACTGATCATCGCCAAACAGCGTAATGGCCCGACCGGCATGGTAGGACTCACCTTCCTGAACCGGTACACACGCTTCGAGAACCATGCCAGCGGCATGGGCTTTGACGACTAGCGAAAATCGGGCGACACTCAGGATATGAGCCGCCCAGCCATTGCCTATATCCATCTTAAACATTTAAGGCACAACTATCACATCCTGAAAAAAAGGGCGGGAGCAGCCGCCATTATGGCTGTCGTCAAGGCCAATGCCTATGGTCATGGACTGGAGCACGTCGCTACAACACTGTATGCAGAAGGCTGTCGCATGTTTGGCGTAACCGATGCGCAAGAAGGCGCACAGTTGCGCGACTTACTGAGTGATGAAGCACCCGACATCGTACTGCTCTCCGGCATCTTTGATAACGAAGATGCCATGCTTGCACGTGATAAACGGCTTACCCCAGCCATCACCGAGCCAGACCAGGTATCTCGGTTGGATCAAGCCAATTTCACCGGAAAGCTCTGGATCAAGGTGGATACCGGCATGAACCGGCTTGGCGCGCAGCAGCCCGGTCAAATGCTGGATATCTGCCGGAAAAATCATATGAAGATTGCCGGTATCATGTCGCATCTGGCCTGCGCCGATATACCGGATCACCCCCTGAACCAGCGGCAGGCCGATGAATTTACGCGGCTTTCCCAAGCAACTGGACCCGGCCGGCCTGCCTCCCTGCTGAACAGTGCCGGGCTTGTCACGCTGCCCGGCCATACCCTTGATGTTGTTCGCCCGGGTATCGCGCTGTATGGCGCCGAACCCATCCCTGACCTTCCGCTGGGCCTGAAGCCGGTCATGCGCTTGACAGGCCGTGTCATGCAGGTTCGTGATGTTGCCAGAGGCGCCAACGTTTCCTATGGCGCAATTTTCACCGCCGACAGGGATATGCGCATTGCCGTCATATGCCTGGGCTACGCCGATGGTCTGCCCAGAGGTCTGTCCAACTGTGGATTTGGCATACATGCCGGAAAAAAACTACCCATCGTCGGCCGGATATGTATGGACTATACTCTACTGGACACGACAGGAGCCGAATTGAGCAACGACGATGAAATTGAATTCTGGGGCGATTCCCTGCCCGCCAATGAGGTCTCGGAATGCCTTGGCACCATTCCCTACACGCTATTCACTGGCATTGGGCAGCGGGTGATACGCAAAACGCTGTCATGATGAATTTTCTGCAGGCCATTGGGCGCATCGTTGAGCAAAGCTGTTCATCCGCTGGCCTGTATTCCGAAGTGCTGATTGGCACGGTCCAGCGGATGGGCACGCCGCCGTGGTATCCCAGGCTGCTCCTGCTCGAAGCCGAGGAGATCGGCGTTCAATCCCTTCCTGTGGTGCTGCTGACCGCCCTGTTTACCGGTATGGTGCTGGCGCTGCAGTCGTTTATCGGTTTCCACCGTTTTGGTGCCGAGAGTATGGTATCCGTTGTCGTCGCTCTGTCCATGGTACGTGAGCTTGGGCCTGTTCTCGTCGGGCTGATGGTCGCTGGTCGCGTTGGTGCATCGTTTGCGGCAGAGCTCGGAACCATGCGTGTGTCCGAGCAAATCGATGCCCTGTGGACGCTGTCCACTGATCCGAAGCGTTACCTGATTATGCCGCGCCTGATCGCTGCAACACTGATGCTTCCGTTGCTTGTCATTATTGCTGATTGCGTCGGTATTTTCGGTGGTTATGTAATCAGCGTTTTTGTGCTGGACCAGAATCCGGCTGTCTATATTGACAAAATCATCAGCTTTACCGAACTGCACGATCTGTACTCCGGTCTTACAAAAGCGTTTTTCTTTGGCGCCATTATCGGCGTGGTTGGCTGCACGGAAGGCTTTTACTGCAAGGGCGGCGCCGCCGGCGTGGGTCATGCCACGACACGTGCAGTCGTGATCTCCTGCATGAGCATACTGGTCAGCGACTATCTGCTGACGGCATGGATGTTCGCCTGATGACGCACGCCAAAGAGAACCAGCCCCGCATCTGCATCCGAGGCCTGAGCAAGCGCTTTAATGACCATATCGTTCTGGATAATGTGGACCTGGACATCATGCCCGGAGAGTCCGTCACCGTTATCGGACAGTCGGGCATCGGCAAAAGCGTGTTAATTAAATGCATTCTCGGACTGCTCAAACCTGATTCGGGTTTGATCTGTGTTGATGGCGAAAACTGGCATGAGTTGGAAGAACGCGAGCTTCTGCAGCGCATGCGATGCGTTGGTATGCTGTTTCAGGGTGCTGCCCTGTTTGATTCCCTGTCCGTCTGGAAAAATGTCGCCTTTGGCCTGCTGCAGGCCGGTGAAGATGCAAAGGAGTCCCGCTTGCGCGCCAGCGAAGTGCTGGAATGGGTCGGACTGCCCGGTATTGAGGACACCATGCCGGTGGAATTATCCGGCGGCATGGCCAAGCGCGTCGGTCTGGCGCGTGCCATTTGCCACCGGCCTGATATCGTCTTTCTCGATGAGCCGACCACCGGCCTAGATCCGATCATGGCTGATTCCATCAATCGCCTGATCGCTCGCCTGCATCACGACCGTGGTGTGACGATGGTATGCATCACGCATGATCTAAAAAGTGCAAAATTTATCAGCGACCGCATTGCCATGCTGTATCAGGGGCGGATTCATCGTCAAATTACCTCGAATAAGCTAGACTCTGACCAAGATCCGGTTTTACGGCAGTTTGTTGAAGGCAAGGAGGAGGGGCCGATCAATATGCTAAACAACCATCTCGGCACAACACAGGAGCCTTCCGTATGAATGCACAAGCCAGGCTGGGCGCGTTCGTACTGATCGCCGTGATTACCCTTGGGGTGGTCAGCAGCAGGCTGGGAGGCTATGTGTGGTTCGGGGAGGAAAATCATGTCGTTGAAACAGTATTTAACGACATGCTCGGGCTAGAGGTTCAGTCATCAGTGCACATGGCTGGCGTCAAAATCGGCGTCGTCCAGGCCATTACATTACGCGATAACCGTGCTGTTGTTACCATCGCGCTCAACCCGGACGTCCGGCTTCCTGCCTCGACCCGCGCTATGATTGTCAGCCGCGGCATGGTTGGCGAGAAAACCCTGTCCCTGTATGCCAGGCCCGGCGATACCGAGTGGCTTCCGGATGGCGCCACCATCCCTTCAGACCCAACCATGGATATCAGCAAATTCATTGCCAGCATGTCCGGTGTTGTTGACGATATCAAGAACATCAGCGCTTCACTGCGTGCAACCTTTGGCACCAAGGAAGGGCAGGCTTCGCTGTCTGCCTTGATCGATAATGCCAATAAAGCCGTGCTGCGCATTGATACTGTGCTACAGGAGAACCAAGCTGATGTGCGTAATACCATTCACAACCTGAGCGAAACCAGTAACGCCATCCAAAAGGATCTGCCCTCAACATTGGCAGACTTGCGCCAGGCAATGCATGACATTCGGCAGTTTGTCAGCAAGCACCAAAAAGACCTGGATCGCTTTGCGAAAGCGCTTCCGGAGGCTACCAAGGCCGGGCAGGCGTTTTTCGAAAAAGGTGAGCAGGCCATGCAGCGTGTCGATGATGTCGTTATGGATAATCGGGAAAACCTCTACCGCACGCTGTTTGAGCTACGCAAGATGTCTGAAAACCTGGAAGCGCTTTCCGATGATTTGCGCCGCAATCCGTGGAAGATGACCAGCAAGCAACCCGAAGTGCCGCCCAGCCCGCGCGCCAAACAGGAGAAGATGGAAGAAATGCTACTGAGTACAGGCCAGATGGGAGTCGCTCCTGCGCGCAAGTAGCCCTGTTGTCCTTGTTCTCCTGCTGTGCATCGCACTGCCTGCCACAGCCAGGACACACTTTGAGGCGGCCCAGAGCTTCTATGAGTCGGGAAAACAGACCGAGGCCCGGCGTGCTTTACGCTCTGAACTGAACGCCCGTCCGGATAATCTGGATGCCCGCTATGACCTGGCTGTACTGCTCGATGACATCAACCACCATGAAGATGCCATCGCCCTGTATGAAGAAAACATGCGTCGGGACTGGCATTTGCCGACCATTGTCAACCTGTCGGCCATTTACCGTCAGCAAGGCGATATAGACAGGGCCAGACAACTGCTTGAAAAGGCAAGTAAAAAGTTCAGGCATGAAGCAGTTATCTGGTATCTGCTGGCAGAAATCAATGTGGAGACGGGCGACAAGAAAAAGGCTGAGGAACAATACACGGCCGCCCTGCGTGCTGATCCGCTCAATGCCTTCGCGCATATCCGCTATGCGGCATTTCTTGCCAAGCAGAACCGCATAAAACTGGCCGTCAAACATGCAAAAAAGGGGGCGGGGCTGCGGACTGAATGCGCGCCCTGCTGGCGAACACTGGGTGATATACTCAGAAAATCCGGTGACCATCCATCTGCCCTTAAGGCCTATCAGCAAAGCGCCTCGCTAAACCCGGACGCCACTATCCGGAAAAGGATTATCGTGCAATTACGCACCCTGGGAGAGGATGAGCGCGCGGATATCATGCAACGCTCCGTGGATGCACTGCGAAGGTTCCAGCAAACAGCCAATCCCTGATTAAAGCAAGTGAACATAGACAGCAAAGTTCTGGGCACAGCCCCGTAACCGGAATATCGACCGAAAAACAGCTATACTGCCAGTGATGTCCAAGCCGTCCGATCAAACTATCCCCTTCAACCCGTCAGCGCTCGGCTCGCTGGGCGTGGAAATGGAATGGCTTACGGTCGATCAGAAAACCGGGGCACAAATCCCGGCCGCGCCGGCTGTGCTGAGCAGCTTTGACGAAACGCCCCGTATCAAACCGGAGCTTTTTACCTCCACCATTGAAATCAATACAGGTATTAACCAGCAGACCGAAGCCTGCGTCACAGAGCTTGCCGAGTACTATAAGTTGGTATGCATACCGCTACAGCAACAGGGCGGCGCTCTTCTCAGCACCGGCACGCACCCTTTTTCTCACTGGCAGGATCAGGAAATCAGCAATGATCCCCGTTACCACCGGCTTGTAGAGCGCCTGCAATGGACTGCCCGCCGCTTCAATATTTTCGGCATTCATGTGCATATTGGTATGCCGGATGGCGATACCTGTATTGCCGCCATGAATCGCCTGCTTCCCGTTATTGGCGTTTTTCTGGCGATCTCAGCCAATTCTCCGTTCTGGCGCGGACACGATACCGGGCTGGCCTCAAGCCGAATCAAGATTTTCGAAGGCCTCAGTCAGGGTGGCATGCCTTTTTATTTTGAACACTGGCAGGACTTTGAGCATTGCATCTGCCGGCTGCTTGCCACGGGCAGTATTGATTCGGTACGGGATATCTGGTGGGAAATGCGCCCCCATCCTGATTTTGGCACGCTGGAGATACGTATCGGGGACATGCCTGTCTGCCAGGCAGATACCATGGCCTACGTTGCCTATGTACGTGCAGAGGTTCTGGCGGCTGTGAAAACAGAAACAAACGAAAACCGTGTGCACCCGTCTCTAATCCGTGAAAACCGCTGGCGGGCATGTCGCTACGGCATGCTCGCCACGATCATTGACCCGCAATCGGAGTCACTCATGCCGGTATTGCAATGGCTTGAAAGGCGCCTGGACACCCTTGCAGACAACGGTGCGGATGCAGAAGACTTGAATATTGTAAAACAGCGGCTGCCATACTGGCAGCAGCAGGGTGATGGTGCAGCCTTACAGAGAAAACTGTTTGCATCATACCCGAATCAGGCGGACATGGTTCACGCCTTGATGGCACAGGATGGATGGCATGAAAACGATGGTTAAACCTGAGACACAAATCACCCCTTCCAGCCTGACTGCAATGGTTAAAGCGGTTTTACCGGAAGTGATTGAAATGCGAAGGCATTTGCACCGTCACCCGGAACTTTCAGGGCAGGAAGAACAAACTGCCCGATTCGTTTTTGAAAAATGTGCGCAACTTGGTATTTCCATTCGCACAGATATCGGCGGGCATGGCCTGCTGGCCCAGCTCAAGGCGGATCATGCCGATGAATGGGTCGCGCTGCGCGCGGATATGGATGCGCTGCCCATCCACGATGCCAAGTCATGCAGCTATGCCTCCCAAACCGATGGTATCTCTCATGCATGTGGACACGATGCGCACACCGCGATGCTGCTTGGCGCCATGATGATACTGAAACAATTACCACAGGAGCTTCCCTTTCATGTGGCCTGCGTTTTTCAGCCGGCAGAGGAACTAACCACCGGTGCTGCCGCTATGCTGGCTGATGGTTTATTTTCCGTTATTCAGCCCCGGCGTATTCATGCCCTGCATGTCTATCCCTACCTCCCCAGCGGCAGCATTGGCATGCGCGCCGGCCCAATGTGTGCCGCGGCGGACATGTTTGAAGTTGAAATCAGCGGCCATGGCGGCCATGCCGCAAGGCCGCATGAATGCACTGATGTCATCCTTGTTGCCAGCCATATTATTCAGGCGCTGCATCACATTGTCAGTCGCAAGGTAGACCCCATGGATCCTGCTGTTTTGACTGTTGGGCACATCGAGGCGGGGCATGCCGCCAATGTTATTCCGGATTGTGTGCGCTTTTCAGGAACTGTGCGCAGCCTGAATCCGGACACACACGAAGCGATGCGCAAGCGCATGGACCGCATCATCCGGCAGACGGCTGAAACATGGGGTGCTGTCGCCCATTTTGATATGACTTCTGCCGCTCCCGTGCTTTATAATGATCCGGCCATCGTTGAAAAGGCAGAAGTATGGCTCCGAAATTATTTGCCGGACACGCCCCTGATTAATATAGATGAACCATCCATGGGTGGTGAAGATTTTGCCGAATTTCTGCAACTAACTCCCGGTTGTCTGCTGCGTCTGGGTACAGGCAATACGCCGGAAACGCGCTATCCCCTGCATCACCCCTGCTTTGATATTGATGAGGCAGCCATGGCAGCCGGTATTGGTGCGCTGGTCAGCCTGTGCCTTGGAAACCAGTAGAGTGACCGCAAGGGCTTGCATTTTATCATCCCTGACCCCATAAATCATTTTATGATACGTATATTCTTTGCCCTGCTGATTTGTCTGCCGCTGGCAGAATTGTATGTCCTGATTGAGGTTGGATCAGAAATCGGAGGCGTGGGCACAATCCTGATTTGCCTGCTGACCGCTATCATTGGCGGCAGCCTGGTGCGTTTGCAGGGATTGCAGACCCTGCTACAAGCACGCAAGGCCATGCAACATGGTGAAACACCTGCTGTTCATGCCCTGCATGGCCTGGCGCTCGCCATGGCTGGTCTGATGCTGCTCACGCCCGGATTCATCACGGATATTCTGGGCTTTATGATGCTGGTTCCGGCATTACGCGCCCTGCTGTTCCGCTACCTGCTTCCGGAAATCCGCAAGACATCCGGCCATTGGATCGAGGCGGAGGTCATTCACGAGCCACAGCAGCCAGATCACTCACATCACCATATTCCTTGACGCCTATTTCACGGCAGGGCAACTTGCCGCTAATTTCACTGATTATCACAGAAGGAGACTGACATGACTTCACCAACAATGACTGCCACAACACAGCTGGCTGATGCCCGCATCACCTTCCTCGGCAAGACGTATGGCATGCTTACGGCGTGCATTGCTGCCGGCAGCCTCGGTGCCTATTTCTCTATGGGTATGGCCTTCCCCTATGAACATCCATGGATGACCCTGTTTGCCATGATTGGCAGTATTTTCCTTGTGCAGGCTGTGCGCCATGTGCCCGGCCTGAATTTCGCAGCACTGATTGGCTTTGGCGCCCTGACCGGTTTTGCTATTTCCCCCTTGGTAGGCTTTGTTGCCGCCAAATCCGGCATGCTGGTCGCACAGGCATACATGACCACGGCCGTGGCCTTTGTCGGACTGACCGCCTATACCTTTGTTTCACGCAGGGATTTCTCATTCCTGAAGGGCTTTGTCTGGACCGGATTGATTGCCATGATCGTACTGGGACTGTCGAACTACTTCTTTTTTGAGTCTGGCATGATGGCGCTGGCACTTTCCGGCATGGGCGTACTGCTGTTCTCAGCCTTTATTCTGTACGACACTTCCAGCGTTTTGCGCGACTATCCAAACGATGAATATATCGCTGCGGCCCTGACGCTGTATCTGGATGTATTCCTTCTGTTTGAACACGTGCTGTATCTGTTTGGCGCGCTGGGCGACGAATAAACCACTCTTTCCCAGTCAGCAAAGAGGCAGCCACTGGCTGCCTCTTTTATTTGTACGATGCAATCAGTGCACGGATATCGGCCTCCCGCACATCCTCGGCAACGAAAGCCTCACCAATGCCGCGCAACAGAACATAGCGGATATGGCTGCCGATATTTTTTTTATCATGTCCCATAGCATCCAGCCATGTATCGGCTGAAAACTGCGGTATATCCACTGGCAGTCCCGCCTTCTGGTAACAGCCGCGAATGCTCTCTTCAAGGCCCTTAGCCGCATGTCCGAGCTGCACCGACAGTCGGGCGGCCATCAATGTCCCCAGCGCCACCGCTTCGCCATGCAGATAGCCGGTGTAATGTGTCAACGCTTCAATCGCATGGCCAAAGGTATGACCGAGATTTAATAAGGCGCGTATGCCCTGCTCGGTTTCATCCGCCATAACAATTTCCGCCTTGTGGCGGCAGGATGTCAGAATCAGCTGGCCCAGTGTTGTTTTATCCAGTTCCAATATTGCGTCCATATGCTCATTCAGATAAGTAAAGAATGCTGGGTCCCGGATCAGACCGTACTTGACGACTTCGGCGATGCCAGCACGCACTTCCCGCAACTCCAGTGTCCTCAGGGCATGCGGATCGATCCACACAAGCGTGGGCTGATAAAAAGCTCCGATCATATTTTTGCCATGCGGATGATTGATGGCGGTCTTGCCGCCAACACTGGAATCAACTTGTGCCAACAATGTTGTCGGTACCTGCACGAAGGGTATGCCTCGCCGATAACAGGCCGCTGCAAATCCGGCCATGTCGCCAATCACACCACCACCCAGCGCAATGACTGGTTCATCTCTGGAAAGCCGAGCCTGCATCAGCGCATCCAGAATCATACCCCAGGCCGCCATCGTCTTGTGTTCTTCACCATCGGGGAGAATACACTCGGACACCTGCCAGCCTGCCTTTTCCAGGCTTGCGCGAACATCGTCCATATACAGTGGCGCTACTACGTCATTACTGACAATCAGGCAGCGCTCAGACACTGCAAACAGCCTGCTCAATACCGCACCCAAATCCTTGAGGCAGCCTGACTCGATATGGATGTCATATGAGCGTGGGCCGAGATCAATGCGGTAGTTTTGCATACTGCTTTCAGACATTGCTATCCGCTCTCCCCTTCTGCCACTTTTCCAGAAATGCCGCAATCGCATCCACGGCCTGTTCAGCATCTAATGCCCCGGTATCCACCTTGAAATTCGCGCACTGCTCGTAATAAGGCGCTCGTTTCCGGTTCAATTCCCTTGCCTTCAGTAATGGATCAACGCCATGCAGCAGCGGCCGATTGTCATCGCCTTCGACTCGTGACGCAAGCGTCTCCACCGCAGCATGCAACCAGATGACGGGCCCGGCCTGCTGCACACGCTTGCGATTCGGTGCCGACAGGATTGCACCACCACCGGTGGCCAGTACCTTTGCTTCTTCGTCTGCGCATAGCTCGGCTAGCACCTCTCCTTCCAGAGAGCGAAAGATGCATTCACCATCTTCTGAAAAAATGCGCGGAATGCTTTTCCCGGCCCTGGCCACAATAGCTTCATCAAGATCTGCGAACGGAATATGCAATCGGGCGGCCAGTAGCCGCCCGATTGTGGATTTTCCTGTCCCCATCAATCCGATGAGCGTAATGGTGTTATTCAAAAAAGCCGGACACCCATTGCCACTATAGACCGTGCTGACAGGCTTCGGTATTCAGGCAGCAGAACCATAATCTCAGTCTTGTGTCAGAGCCTTCCGGCCTGAGCCGTAGCTGCAGTCGGTGTGTTTTTCATGACTGTTGGCGTCATGAAAATCAGCAGTTCCTGGCGCTTGTCTTCAATAAGTTTCTTTTTAAACAGATAGCCCAGGATCGGGATATCCATCAAGAGCGGCACGCCATTGATCTTGTTGGTCCGGTCGCGGGAATAAATACCGCCGATCACTACCGTTTCGCCATTATCCATGAAAATTTCCGTATCAATTTTCTTGGTGCTGATAATGGGGTTGTCACCAACCGTGGCTGCTGATGGACTATCCTTGGTAACAACGACGTGTAAAATAACCCTGTCATCGGCAGTTATTTGCGGTGTCACTGCGAGGCCCAGTGTCGCCCTTCTAAACTGAACCTGTGTGCCATTCTGGCTGACGCTGGTAAAGGGAATATCAGTACCTTGATCAATGATGGCCTGCTTCAGGTTTGTCGTCACCACGCGCGGATTGGAAATAATCTTCACCTTGTTTTCCGCTTCGGCAGCCGAGAGTTCCAGATCCAGCCGGACCGCCCCGCCAAGGATACCATAGCTCAAGCCAATGGCACCGCCAGCACCCGCACCTGCGGCAGCCGGAAGATCTACCAGAAAACCCCTGTCTGTCGTGCCAATATTCGGAGCATCTGCATCTAGAGGATTTCCGGATCCCTGCGCGCCGCCCACATCAATATCCGGGGAGACGCTATTCGCTACCCCACCCCACCTGACACCCAGCTCACGCGTAAAGTCATCGGTTGCCTCAACGATTCTGGCCTCGATCAAGACCTGCTCCACAGGCTTGTCAATTACCGCAATCAGGCGCTTGATATTGTTGACCGATTTCTCGGTATCCTTGACGATCAGCGTGTTTGTGCGCTCGTCAACCAGAAAGCTGCCCCGTGGCGAAAGAATGCCAATGCTTGTTTCCTGCTCGCCGGCAGTGCCCGTCGCACCTCCAGATGCAGCCGTCGTGGCTGTTTTCTTGCCGCCTGTGGTCTCACTGCCCGAGGCACCTTCAAGCATCTTTTTCACATCCTCAACACGCGTGAAGCTCAGCGTGATAAATTCCGTAATCAGCGGCTCAAGCTTCTCTGAGCCCTGTTGAGCCTCAAGCTTGGATTGATACTCATCGCGCAAGATTTCTATGGGGGCAATGCGAAGCACATTCCCGGTCTGGTCCTTGCCCAAGCCCCGTGCTGCCAGAATAAGATCCAGCGCCTGATCCCACGGCACGTCAACCAGACGCATGGTCAGCATACCGGAAACGTCATCTGACATAATGATGTTCAGATCACTCATTTCAGAAATCAGCTTCAATGCATTGCGGATATCAATGTCCTTGAAATCAAACGTGACCTTCTGTCCCGTATATGCGAACTCTTCCTCGCCAGCAACACCCGTCCGGGCACGCGCCAGATCCTCAGGCTCGAGATTGACCGTCAACACATTGCCATGCTGATATGAGGAAACAGCCACTTTGCCCCTGAGACGGGCCACAATACGGACATTGTCATCGATGGAATAGCTGTCCACTTGCTTGACCGGCCCCGGAAAGGCGCGCACGTCCTGTGACCGTTCCTGTCCCGCGGCAAGTGCAGCCTTCTTGATATCAACAATCACATGATCCGCTTTCTCGCTCAGGCTCACCACCGGATTGGTTACATCTGTACGTATAACCAGATGGGCAACGCGATCATCCGGCTGAAATGCTACGCCTTCCACGATGACGGTTCCGGCCCTGCGTTTGGGTGCTACATTGCCAAAGCGTACTGCTACCTGCTGGCTGCTGGCATCAATCTGATGCTTGATGTCCGCACCCGGCACCAGGTCAACCACCAGCCGCACGCGGCCTTCCGCCTTGCCAACGGTAACACCGCTTACCTTTTGCGTTGAATATGCATAATGCTCTTTTGGCAGCTTCGAGGTGGCGCCCCAGAAATCCAGAATCATTGTCCGGCCCTGGTTGGTCACAAAGGCATTCTGGCTGGCATCCATATTGTCGCCACGCAAAATCAGCTCCGTTACCGATCCTCTGTCACGTACCAAGATATCTTTCAGTTGCGCAGCCTGTTCAGACGCTGCAGCGCCTGCATCAGGCACCGCCTCAAATTTCACAATCAGGGTGTTGCCCCGTTCCTCGACCTTGTAGCCAAGTTTCTGGCCCATACCGACTTCAAGGCGGACGCCGTCCTTATTCTGGACAGGAAAAACGCTGTTCACGCCCTGACCATCGCTACGTACGGGGTCCACGCCCTTGCCCAGTTTTACTCCGGGAAAGTTAAGCACCATGCGTGCCGGGGCATCAAGATCGAACACCTGATATTGCACGGGCGCATCCGACACAACGCGAACCACATCGCCGTCCTTGGCATGCGTCAATGAAACAGCCTTGATACTTGCCGCTGTTGCGTTTGCGGCCAGCAACATGCAGCAGGCCCCCAATAACATAAGCTTTGTCCAGTGGTATTCCCGGCGTTCTTTCATTTCGCCTGTGTTGATCCATTGAATCATGCGCTTCATCGTTGCCTCCCGGCCATTGGCATTTGCATCATTTCTTCGGGCCTTTACTGGGTTTTTTGCCTGCTTCGACAAAGCGGTAGGTTACCGCTTCACCTTTGATTGAAAGTGCTCCACCAGCCACGTCCTGCGTCAGCGTAAGGTTTTTCACATCCACAATTCTTGGCATTTCACCGACCCGCTTCAGAAAGGTCAGTAACTGGCGATATGTGCCCGAAACATCAAGGTCAACAGGAACCTCGGCATAAATCTGTTTGACCGCTTCGCCCTTGGGCTTGAAGACGCTGAATTGCAGGCCGGAATCCTTGCCAGCCCATGATACACTCTCCAGCAGGTCAGGAATCTGGGACTTTTTGGGCAACATGCTCAGTGCAACCTTGAGCTGCTTTTCCAGTTTGGCGTATTCTTTCTGCTTGCGCGGCAGATCCTTGGCCAGTAGCTGATTCCGTTTCAGAATCACACGCTGCTGCTCCACCTTGGCTTCTTCATTGGTGATTTCTTCCTGCACCGGTATCCAGCCGAGATAAATATAGGCCACGAGAATCAGCACAAAGCTGGCAGCCAGAGCGACAAGCTTCTGCCACATTGGCAACGGCAGGATTGGGCGCAAAACTTCAAGAGCGGACAGATTAAACGAACCAAAGTTCATGATTTCTTCCCCTTGCTGCCCTTCGCATTTTTGCCATCGCCAATTTCATCCACCCGGCTCAGCGAGAGATCGAAATTGCGCACTGGTACATTTTCCACTGTTGTCCGTGAAATCACCTGCAGGCGTACATTGCTGAACAGCGGCGATTGATCAAGCGCTCGCATGAAATTTGCCACTGCCTTGTTGCTTTCCCCCAAACCACTCAGTTTAATCTCATCACCGGCGTTGGCGACCTGTGTCAGCCACACATTTTCCGGGATCACCCGGGCCAGATCATGCAGCGTCTTCAGTGAACGGAAGCGACCTGCCTGAAGCCTGTCCACAAGCTGAAGCTTTTTCTCAACATCTTTCCGCAGATTATCTAGGTTCCTGATCTTGCCGATCTTTTTCTGCAAGGCCACATTCTGCGCCCGAAGATTGCCATATTCATTCTGCAGGTCACTCAGCTGCGAAGTGGCCACAAGATGCAATATCAAACTCAGCACGATGACTAGACCGATGGCGCCAAGCGCTACAGCGATATGCTGTAGAATCTGCTCCTGGCGCCGGGCGGCGCGGTATGGAAGAAGATTGATCCGGATCATTTGTCAAAGCCCCTGACAGCCAGACCAATGGGCACCATCATCATCGCGCCGATACGATCCAGATATTCCGCATCAAATTTACGTGATGACGCTTTAATATGTGAGAAGGGCCGTACAACGCTGGCTTCGATGCCCAGGCGCTGTTCAAGTTCGGTTGCGATGCCTGGAATCAATGCAGAGCCACCGGAGAGGATAAGTTTCTGTACCGGAAATTCGGCATGATTTGCCGTATAAAAGTCAAGTGAACGAACCAGTTCGCTGGTCAGACCGACATAAAAGCGCTCCAGGGCCTCGGGGCTGATACCGGAGAAATTCTCCTGTTTCATCTGTTCGGCAGCCTGATAACTGATATTGTGTTCTTTCTGTATTTCTTCCGTCAGGTTCTGGCCACCGTAAAACTGATCGCGCACAAAAGCCATCTGGCCATTGATAAGAACATTGATGTTAATCAGGTTGGCGCCGATATTGATCAGCGCATTGACTTGCGCGTCTGCGCCCTCAACCGTATCCATGCCACCTTCAACCACCTCAGACTCTCCGACAATTTCGGCAGCATTCTCCAGCGCGAAGACCGCGCAGTCGACGCATTTGGCCGTCAGACCCGCTTCGCTTAGCACAAGCTGATAGTCCTCAATAACCTCGCGCTTGCAGGCAGTCAGCACCACCTCCATGTTTTCCGGTTCATTCTGAACCTCGCCCTGAATCTGGAAATCGAGGAAAACATCATCAATGTCGTACGGAACGTGCTGATCCGCTTCAAATTCAATCTGCGTCTCAAGCTCAAACTCGGTGGCCGTTGGCATCGTGACGGTTTTGATAATCACCGCATTGCCAGACACCGCCAGCGCCACATTGCGGGTGCTCGGACGGGCAACCTCAATCGCATCCAGCAGCGCCTGCGACACTGCCATGGAGTCAATAATGGTATTTTCAACGATCGCATCCCGTGGCAGTGGTACGACAGCCATGGATTTCAATTCGTAGCCGGAACGGCCATGCGCCAGTTCCACCAGTTTGATACCGGTGGAGCTGATATCCATACCCATGAGTCCTTCAGACTTGCTTGAAAATAGGGCCACTTCCCCTCCTAAGTTCATGCGCTACTCGCACATATAAACGCAACTTAGCCATGTATAAAGAAAAAGTCAACTATAGTAGAACAGGTGTCTTCGACAAAGAATGCGAGCCTTGCTTGTGTGTGTCGGGCAAGTACGGCGCAATCGAACGCAATACTGCACTGGATCCATCCACATGAAGCACTCTACTGCATCGAACATCCATAGCGATGAGTTGAAACTTATTTATTTCCTATACTCAATAGATATTTGGTCACCTGTTTCAGCTCGGTTTCACTGATCTCAACTTCATCCATGTCGCTATATCTCCCATTCGCCCCAAAGCGGAGCTGCCGCAAAACCTCTTTGGAGTCCTCCGGAAACCGTGTGACAGGATTAACAAGCAAGTGTGCGAGATTCACCTTTCCCGCCTGAGGTTCCTTGCCGATATAGTGACATGCTGCGCACTTCTCAGCCCAGACAGCCTTGCCTGCCGGTGCCGAAACAACACTACCGGAATCACTCTCAGCCATCGAAGTCAGAGGTTTCACATCCCGTTGACTTTCCTGGCGATATTGTGGGGGTACCGTCGAGGGGTTATCAGAAAAATGAACGACCCCACTTGCATCGCGCCATTGAAAGATTTGACCGGCACTAACGGCCCCGGGCAAACCGAAGAGTATCAATACGCCTGCAAGAGTGGAAGTAAGACGGATATCCATTGATCAGAGCAGATTTTCCCAGGAATGGCGGCGCATCTCCGTCGTTACAGCCTCAATCGAGATGTTATCCGCCGCCTGTGCATCAAACACATACACCTGATGGGCTTTATCACCACCACTCTTGTTGTAGATGCCGAAGCCGGTGATCACTGATCCGGCTACGTACCCGAGTCCGCCCTTGTTGCCAGGCTCCCACTCCAGTGGTCCCGGCGTATAGAGAATGCCGCCAATATTGCTATAGGAATGCGTATCAATCAGACCACCGGAGTAGTCAAGCGCAGGAAGATCCTTGAAATCGCTATCGATAATGCCATATCCAGACGTGGCATCTTTGGTAATGCTGAAATACTTGCTCTGGTCGGCCTGGATCGTGGCTGCATCCGCGATGCCAGGATCGGTAACCGTACCATCAGTGCCAAATGGCGAACCCAGAGGGTTTGTGGCATCGCCATACGGCACCAGTGTCGAATGCGCGGTCGCCAGATCGGTAATGGTCTTGCCGCCATTGCCAGAGAGCACATTATTCCACTCATCGGCAGTAATATTCAGCGCTACCAGAGCAGCCTTGATGCCATGGACATAGCCATTTGGAAACAGCAGGTGAAACTTGTCTCCGTCATTTGTTGGGGCATCAGCTGCACCAATATAGAAATCGCCGCCAAACGTAGCGGGAAGGGATGTTGTGATCGGCCAGGAGAAAGTATCGCCCTGATCCGTCGTGGTATACATCAGCTCATAATAGTAGTTGAGCCGATTCCTGTGGGTGGAAAAAAGCGATGTGGCAAGGGTGCCAACTGTGGTGCCGCCGGAGTTTTCCATCTCGAAGGCAGCACCAATCAGCCCCTGCCCGTGTGGTGCTCCGTGTGTAAGGTCCATCAACGCCATTGAGCCGTCGGTATAGCTGGGACCAACCGCAACCATGCCCTCTGTGGACGGGAACCATCCGTCGTACGGTGATGCCAGCGTGGCGTAGGAACGGCAGGTGGTACAGCTTGACGCGCTGCCCTGATTGACCCGGTTGGCTACCGCTAGATCGTTTGTGCTTCCGGCAGGGGCCGTGGTCGGTGCAATCGTATAAAAATTGCCGCCGGCGCCACCATTATAGGGAACGGTAGGATTGACCATCAACGGCATTTCGACTTTCAGATAGGCATCAACGGATTCAATCGGTTCAATCAGGCGCTCGGTATCGGCATCAAAGTAAAAATCGTTATCGTTATCGGTAAAATAATCCATCAGGAACATGCCGTACACAATCACTTTGGAATTGGGCCCGGCAACATGAAATTGCCCCCGACCGTTTGCAACCTTGTTCACGGTACTCGGCAGATCATAAAGACTGATGGTCCGGCCGCCTGCTGATTCACAGCTTTCACCGGTATTCATAAAGACGGTAGTCGGCCACAGCACCCGCACGATACCAAACATCGGCCGACCGTCCTGCACGTTTTTCTCGAATTGCTCAAGTGTCAGCCGGCCGGTTACCGGCACCGGCGAGCCCATGGCGATACGCAGAGCTTCCGCCTTGGCACAGAATTCACCATTTGCTGCCAAAGGGTTGGCGGCATCCTGACAGGTGAACTGTTCCGCCGCCCAGCGGTAGGCATCGAGTTTGAACAATTGTGCGTTGCCGGAGAGAAAATAATCCATTTTATCCGTTCCCGCGCTCAGGCCGGTGAGCATAATGTCAGTGGTCAGCTTGGGATCAGGATCATCCGCAGCAGCTGCATCAATGGCCGTATCCGCCCACTTCACCCGCACGCCCGAAGCAGTATTGTGAAGCGAGTAGGCAATCAGCGGCGTGCTGTCCATGGTAAGCTCGCTTGAGCTGTTGACATCATTACGGAACATTTTGCCACCACCACCCATGTTGGCATTTGACGACATGGCTGTTCCGGATGGAATTGCTCCCACCTTGTAAGGGGACTGGGTGGCCTCAATCATGACATCCGGTGTGGTATTGCTTCCCCAGCTAAGAGCACTGCCAACACCGGTACTTGCTGTTTCATGACAGGCATCCATCCAGGTCGCGTACTGCGGCGCATTGGTGATGGCATCAACGCCCTCCAGATCCTGGATCGATGTCATCTGCACCTCCCGCACAAAAGATCGCGCATCATTACGGCCCGGAACGCCTGCACGCCCCAGGGCATAAACAACGATATTGCAGTCAGAGCAGCTTGCGCCAGCTGCAGGAGAAGAATTATACGGGTAATCCGGGTCCGTTTGCTTATTAAACCGCGTGGCCCACACAGCTACCTGTGGTGTATTCACTGTGGCCCATGTGTTGTTAGCTACCAGAGTCAGGCCGCCAGAACTTATATTGTAAACCCGGTACGCTGTTGTCGAACCTTGTATGACAGCATCGGTGGGCATAGCCGTCCCTGTAGAAGCCTCGTTATAGATACCGGCAGTGGCAGTGCCCGCATTGGCTGCCGCAATGACAGCATCTCTCTTCACCTGTCCATCCGCGGTTTCGCCTGTGGCCTGATCATTCCAACTCCAGTAGGCATAGTTGTGCGCCAGCCCCGCCCCGGCAGCAGCAGCAGCCTGATCCGAGACAACCGAACCCGAAGACACCTGAATCTCGATATTGGATTTCATTAAGGATGCAATACCAATAATGGTAAGAATTGCCAACAACACGATGACAGTAATCAGTACGAAACCTTGCTCTGCTTCATGCTCATGCCCAAGTGAAGATCTTGCAGCCATCTTCGGTTTTTCTTGCTTAGCCATGTAAGCCTCCTTATTCGGGCGAACGATCAATTTGCTGTTGTCTGAGGATGCACCTGGACATAACGCCACACCCGTTTGGTGGTTGTGGCATTGCCCCGCGCATCCTGAAACACGCCTTTTTTGTATCCTGCCAGGACCTCGATCTCCACCAGAATGGTATAACCGGGAGCAGATACACCCGTGCCAGCTGAATCATTTATCGTCAACGGTTGCAACGGAGCAGGGATGTTGGAAAAAGATGCTCGCGATGCTATATCGACATTATCCTTGAATACCTTGAAGAATGTCACATTTGGCAATATCTCGCCCGAAGCTGTGCCGGTGTCATCGCCCGTGGCGATAGTAGCCCCGGCTGAGTTTTTGGTGTTAACCATACGATCATATCGCAGGCTCTTGTTTGCGCTATTCCAGACATATTTGCGCTGCGCCCTTTTTGTTGTTGCATCAACACCCAACTCACCCGGTGCCCAGCCCCAGAACGTCAATGATGTTGTTGCCGCCGTCCCTGCAAAAGCCGCATTTTCGGCAGGGTTTGGATCGGCTGTTCCTACAGGTTCTTTAACCAGCGCTGAGCGCAAATCATCGGCGATGAAACGGATGGCAAACTCCAGGTCCTGAACTGCGTCAATACGCTTGTTCTGATAGTTATATTCCGTGTTCTGGCTCGTGAAACTTGCCACCAACCCTGCAAGGATGATCAAAGCAAGGACCATAGTTACCAGCAGTTCGATCAGCGTAAACCCCGCCTGGAGAACTGATGGCCTGTTTCGACATCTTTTCATATTCATCGAGTCACCGCATGGCCAAAGAGATTAATCGTTTTAGTGGCGCCACGCTCTGACCATGTAAAGACCACGCGCACATCCACGCTGCTGTCGGCCACTGTTGGATTCGGAATCACAGTAATCGTCGCCACACCTGAAGGGACACTGGTAAAATTTACAGTCCCGCCTGCATACCCTGCGCTGGCAGCCTGTGCCATTGCATCCGAGAGAGCGGATCGGGCCAGTGCTGACGCATCCATACGGTGTTCACTTTGCTGATTGGAACGCATACCTGTAATCAACATTTGCCCCATGGCCAGCAGCAGCACGGCAGCGATAAACATCGCAATCATAATCTCAATCAGGGTAAATCCCTCTTGTCTCTTCAGTGCTAACATGCTCCACCTGCTACAACGGCAATGCGCCCTGTCACATCATTAACCTTGATGGTGAACATCTTGGTCACGCCTGTCTTCATCACGCGAAGATTTTGGGCATTACTGTCGGAGAATTGGACCTTGCCACGCGGAGTAAATGTAAAAGTGTCTGTTCCAGCCGGTTTCAGCACAGCCCCTGTGCATTTGAATCCCTGAATATCGACCGGCGCAAGGGATGAGGTGTAAGTGCTACTGGTCGTATAACTTACCGTGTCGTTCGTCCAGTCGAGAGTTACAACCTGGTTCACACCCGTGGATAAAGCGCGCAAGCGCATCTGCTGCAAAACACTGACAACGGTCTCTTTAGCTGAATCTACGCGGGTTTTCTCGCGCAATGCTCCCCATGCGCCTGCCGCGATTGAAAGTAAAATGGCAGCAATCCCAATAACCACCACCATCTCAATCAGTGAGAACCCCGCCTCCCGCCCTTGCATATGACACAGGCGAGACCGTATCCTTGGCTGAATGCGCACTTTTTCCATCATCGTTAAATTAGGCCTCGCTTTCCTCATCTTTACTGTGACAGCCGTCACAATAGGATATCTCTATTTTTCCGACAAGCTTCCTGAACTTAGCACGCTTTCCGAATACCAGCCACCACTGGCGACCCGTGTTTTTAACACCCGCGGCGAACTGGTGGCCGAATATGCCGACGAACACCGTATCCTGACGCCACTGGAAGAGATTCCGGCCAGGGTCCGCAATGCCTTTCTGGCTGCTGAAGATCAGCAATTTTATCAGCATCCTGGCATTAACCCGGCGCGCATTGTATCCGCGGCCATTGCCAATTTACGGGCAGGTCGCACCATTCAGGGCGGCAGCACCATTACGCAACAGGTTGCAAAGAATTTTCTTCTCAGCCCGGAACGCACCTATACGCGGAAAATCCGTGAAATCATCCTCGCTTATCGTATTGAAAAGGCCTTCAGCAAGGATGATATTTTATACCTGTACCTGAACCATATTTACCTGGGCCGGGGCGCTTACGGCGTGGCCAGTGCCGCCTGGCGTTATTTTGGCAAACGCCTGGATGAGCTGACGCTGGCTGAAGCCGCCATGCTGGCGGGTCTTCCCAAGGCTCCCGGTAAATACGCGCCGCACCTGAATCCGGATAATGCCCTTAAACGCCGCAATACCGTGTTGTATCTGATGCAGCAAAGCAGCTTTGCCAGCCCCGGAGATGTTGCCGAAGCAATCAAGGCGCCTCTGCAGGTGGCCCCTCTGCCACGCTCCAGCCTGACCAATACCTATGAAAACAGTGTACAACAACTGCTTATTCAGCAATTTGGAGCACAGACGCTTCGCAGACAGGGGCTCACCATCATCATTCCCTACGACCCACGCGCTGAAGAGGCTGCCATACATGCCGTACGCAAAGGGCTACTGGAGATCGAACAGCGTCAGCTCTATCGCTTCCCCACGCACCACGCACCCGAACAATGGGAGGAATTGCTGGAAACTTGGGCCAACCAGCGCCAGGACCAACCAGCGCCACTGGCAACCGATGAACTGATGCCTGCCCTGGTGGAAGAAGTGATGTCGGATGGCCGCCTCAAGGTGAACGATGGCATCCGGCAATGGATACTCACCAAACCCAAATGGAAATGGGAAGACTATCCCGAGCCGGAACCAGCACCTGAACCTGATCTCGCACCTGAACCCGCAGCCGGTGAAGAAGATGCCGGAGAGGAGACCGGTAGCACACCTGTGCCTGAACAGAAAAAGCGGCCACCTACACGTACATGGATTGCCGGTGATGAAATCGTGCTGCAGGGAACAAAAGACGGAGGCGTCCGGTTGACACAGCGCCCATCCATCGAGGCTGCACTGTACAGTATCGATCTAAAGCATGGAACGGTGCTGGCGCAGGTCGGAGGTTTTGACTATAAACTCGGTGATTTTGACCGCGTCGGCCATGCCATGCGCCAGCCCGGCAGCGCCTTCAAGCCGTTTCTGTATGCCACGGCGATGGAATCAGGCTTTACACCAGCCAGTATTGTTATGGATTCGCCGGTTGTGTTTGAAAATCAGCAGATCGATGAATACTGGCGACCGGAAAATTACCGTAATCGCTTTGTAGGTCAGGTGACGCTTCGCGATGCACTTGAGCATTCGCGCAATCTTGCCTCCATCAAGCTGTTGCAGAATATCGGTATTGGGCGTTTCCTGCGCAGCCTGCGCAACTATCCATTGCAGCGGGATTTTCCGCCGCAGCTGGCGCTGGCCCTGGGAGCAACGGAAGTCACGCCGGAAGCCTTAACCGAATCCTATATTGTGTTTGCCAGCTCCGGACAAAAATGGAAGCCGGTCAGTGTACTGCAGGTGCAGGACAGAACCGGAAAATCGTTGCATAGATCAGTAGCTGGAAACCGTTGTCAGGTCTGTCATGCCGACCCTGTGCTGCCCGTAGGAGACAATATGACCCCGGCCGAGCAGGTCATTGATCCGGTCAGCAATTTTCTGGTTACCAACATGATGAAGGGCGTCATTGAACGCGGTACCGGGCGCCGCGCCCGCGCGCTGAACCGCCCTGCCGCAGGCAAGACAGGGACAACCAACAAACAGGTGGATGCATGGTTCATGGGTTATACACCTCAGATACTGACCGGTGTCTGGGTCGGAAGGGACACGCCCGTCAGTATGGGAAGACACGAAACAGGTTCGCGGGCAGCCCTGCCAATATGGCTTGAGGCCATGCAATCCTTCCATCGCGGCAAGCCTGTTGAAGATTTTATTCCGCCGGAAGACACCGAATGGGTCGCCATCGATCCGAAAACAGGCAAGCTGGCCGGTGAGGATACTGAATTACCGTTCCTTGAAGCATTCCGTGTCGGCACCGCGCCTGTCGAGGAAGAGCGCAAGCAGGAGACGGATAATCAGCCGGAACACAAAAAAAAGAACTTCTTTGACCTAGGCCTGTAGTCTGATAACTGCCGGATCAGGGCGCTATCATTCACCGCTTCAGCCGGCAAAACCGACCAATTAACTGTCAGACAAGGCATTGACTTTCGCGGCCATGATAAAATCATTTTCATGCAGACCGCCAATCTTGTGCGTAAAATAAACAATTGTGCAATAGCCCCAGCCGAACGTGATGTCGGGATGATGATTTTCCGATTCGGAAACCGCCCCGGCCTTACTGGCAAACTCCTGAGCAGCAACAAAATTACGGAAGATGAATGTCCGGCGAAGTTTTTTGGCATCATCAATCAATTCCCAGCCTGGAACCTCGGCCAGCAGCGCCCGGGCTGCTTCGGCCGTTAATGGCGGCACGCCGCCCTGACAGGGAACGCATGCCTTTTCCTGTAAAGCCATCATAACCTCCTTTGATGCCACTTACCGCCGCCCACTGCCATTCCTTTCCGGCATTATAGCAGCCATGGGACAAAGTGCTGATGTAATTGATGATGGAAAAGAGCTGACTAAATTTTATGGATATTTCGGAGCACCCTTTGCCGAAAAGGCATACAGAAGCGGATATTCAACGCACACCTGTCCGGCTAAGTCTGTTCCGCTGGGCAGGGCAATGGGGACCGATCCGTATCATTGTGCCATGCGGAGAATGCTCGCTGACCTCGGATATTATTGCCGACGTGTTGGATCAGGAATTGGCAGGCATTCCCGTTCGCTTTGAAGCCCGCGACTGGTTGTCCGAATGGTGGCGACCACTGTTCAGGGGTGGCTGGCATGCACCCATTGTCATGGTTGAAGGAAAAATCATCTCGCAGGGTGCCGCGCTGAACCGGGGCGTTCTGGCTCAGGCCGTTATCGAGGCCTATGCGAGAAAAAACCGCATTGTCCGGAATGTATTGTTTGGCAAACAGGGATGCCCGCACTGCGAACGGGCAAAGGAATATCTGGGGCATGCCCATATCCGCTTTGAATACCGTGACGTTATCAGGGATCCCGCAGCACTTTACGAAATGCTGGTCCGCACCAAACCTATCATAGGTGCGGCTACCCCTATTACGGTGCCTCAGATATGGCTTGATGGCCATTACATCGGGGGAGCAGAAGAATTGGGCCGTATACTTCATCAGCAGGTGGAACCCAACCCGGAACGGGGCCAGTGCTCATTGTCCCCCAATCGGATCTTATAGCGTTCCAGAGATAGCGCTTTTCAGCATCGCTGCAATTTTTTACGGCGACTCGCAGAAGCCTGTGTTATACTTCACAGGCTTTTCAGCGCCCACCATGCGATGCTTGCTACGCGCAAATATGCATCACAGGCGCAAAAAATATGATTTTAATCTTGGTAGGAAAATAACAATGTCAGCTAAAACCGGACACACCAAACACATCTTTGCCTTTCATGAAGGCGACGGCAAAAACAAACAACTGCTTGGCGGCAAGGGAGCGAATCTGTGCGAAATGACGCAGATCGGCCTGAATGTGCCACCGGGATTTGTCATTACTACCGAGGCCTGTCTTGCCTATCTGGACAACAAGACAAAAGAATTCCCTGCCGGACTGATGGACCAGGTCCGTGAACAGATGCAGGCGCTGGAAAAGGCAACTGGAAAAGGCTTCGGAGATGCCAAAAACCCGTTGCTGATTTCTGTACGTTCCGGATCAGCCATGTCCATGCCCGGCATGATGGACACCATCCTCAACCTCGGACTCAATCAGGAAACGCTACAGGGAGAAATTGAGCAAACCGGCGATGAACGTTTCGGTTATGATGCCTATCGCCGTTTTATCCAGCTGTTCGGTAAAGTAGCGCTTGGCATACCCGATGAGCTTTTTGACGAACCGTTCGAGACCATCAAGGAACGTGAAGGCGCCAAGGAAGATGTAGCGCTCACCGCTGAAAACCTGAAAGAGGTCAGCGAACTGTTCCTCGAAGTGGTGCACAGCCACACGGGGAAACCTTTCCCTGAAGATCCCTATGAACAGCTCGAAATAGCTATCAAGGCTGTATTCGACTCATGGATGGGCAAACGCGCCATCGACTACCGGCGCGAATTCAATATTACACCGGACCTGGCCAATGGCACGGCGGTCAACATCTGCACCATGGTATTCGGTAATCGTGGTAACGATTCTGCAACCGGCGTGGCCTTCACGCGTAACCCGGGCACAGGAGAAAACTGCTTTTACGGTGAGTATCTCGTTAACGCCCAGGGTGAAGATGTGGTGGCCGGCATCCGCACACCCAAGCCAATTGATCGCATGGCTGTGGAAATGCCTGAACTGCACAAACAACTAGAAGAACTGCGCAGCAAACTGGAAAACCACTACCATGAAGTACAGGACTTTGAGTTCACCATCGAAAAGGGAGAACTGTTCTGCCTGCAAACCCGTAACGGCAAGATGAACGCAACCGCCATGGTGCGCACATCGGTCGAGATGGAACAGCAGGGACTGATCACGAAAGAAGAAGCGCTGCTTCGTATTGATCCTGAATCACTGGAGCAGATGCTTTTCCCGCGTCTTGACCCCAATGCCAAAGTCGAACCTCTAGCCACAGGCCTGCCAGCCAGCCCGGGCGCTGCATGCGGCCATGTTGTCTTTGATGCAGATCGCGCCGTTGCCCAGGGCGGCCCCGGCAAACGCCTGATTCTTCTGCGCGAAGAGACCAAACCTGAAGATATTCACGGTTTTTTTGTATCCGAAGCCATCCTCACCTCGCGTGGCGGTAAAACCAGTCATGCGGCTGTGGTTGCGCGTGGTATGGGCAAACCCTGCGTAGCAGGCGCTGAAGGCATCGAAGTCGATGTGCAGGCTCGCCGTGCCCATATCGGTGATGTTGTCATTAAAGAAGGCGATATGATTACTATTGATGGTACATCCGGTAACGTGTACTTGGGTGAGGTGCCAACTGTCGAGGCTGAATTTACCAAAGAGCTTAAAACACTGCTCTCCTGGGCGGATGAAAACGCAAGGCTGAAAGTGATGGCCAATGCGGATGTTCCTGAAGATGCCGAACGCGCACTGAAATACGGCGCAATGGGTATCGGCCTGTGCCGCACCGAGCGCATGTTTAATGCAGCTGATCGCCTGCCGATTGTGCTGGAAATGATTGTTTCCGACACATTGGAACAGCGTCAGGATGCTTTGGATAGACTGCTGCCGATTCAGCGTCAGGACTTCATTGACCTGTTTACAACCATGTCGCCACGACCTGTCACGGTGCGTCTGCTTGATCCGCCAATTCACGAGTTTCTGCCTTCGGAAAATCAGCTGATTGATGATCTGGCCCATCTCAAACATCTCAAGGATAGTATGCGTGGTTCAGAAGTTCTTTCCGCTACGCTCAGCCTGCTCTCAACTGAAAGTGGTAAAATCGAACCGATTCAGCAACTGGCAGACTCGTCACTGGTGGATGAAGCGATTGAGAAAAAAGAAGCAATCCTGAAAAAGGTTCGTGCCCTGTTCGAAGTCAATCCCATGCTGGGACATCGTGGCGTTCGCCTGGGTATCACTTTCCCGGAAATCTATGCCATGCAGATTCGTGCGGTTTTGGAAGCGGCCTGCGAATGCCAGAAAAAAGGCATCGAGGTTCATCCGGAGATCATGGTGCCGCAGGTGTGTACATCGGTGGAGCTGAAACAGGTTAAATCCCATGTGGATACGATCAAGAAACAGGTAAAAGACGCATGTGGCATCGCGCCGGAGTTCAAGTTCGGCACCATGATTGAGGTCGTACGCGCCTGCATGCGTGCCAGGCAATTGGCCGAAGAAGTGGAATTCTTCTCCTTTGGCACCAACGACCTCACTCAGGCCACGTTCTCCTTCTCACGCGAGGATGCGGAAAACAAGTTCCTGCCGATGTATAATGAGGTCGGCATCCTGCAGGACAATCCCTTTGAAGTGCTGGATACCAGCGGCGTTGGCCAGTTGATGCAACTGGGTATTGAGTGGGGACGCAGTATCAAGCCTGACCTGAAAGTAGGCATCTGTGGCGAACATGGCGGTCATCCTGCCTCCATCCGATTTTGCCACCGGATTGGCCTGAGCTATGTTTCGTGTTCGGGTCCGCGTGTGCCGATTGCCAGACTGGCCGCTGCGCACGCTGCCCTGCAGGAGTAGTCCGAGCCTTCAGCTTTCGGGCGGCGGCACCTTGTCCAGCACCAGCTTGTATTCAATGGCATCTACAAGCGCCTGATAGCTGGCATCAATCATATTCGTGGATACGCCGACCGTACCCCATTTTCGCACACCGTCTGTGGATTCGATCAGCACACGAACGGCAGCGCGTGTCGCTGCTTTCGTGCTCAACACGCGCACCTTGAAATCCGTCAGCCTGAGTTCAGAGAGTGTCGGATAAAAATCAGACAGGGCGCGGCGCAAGGCGGTATCCATCGCATTGACCGGGCCATTACCGAGAGAAGCCGTATGTGCGAATTTCCCTCCCACGGTGACCATAACAGTGGCTTCGGCCTGGGGCTCCCCTTCATGGCCATGCTTTTCGTCCAGCACGCGAAAGCCTTCCAACTCAAAATAGTGCTGAAACTGCTTCATCGCCTTGAGCACCAGTAAATGGAATGAGGCCTCGGCACCCTCATAGGCATAACCCATGTCTTCCATCTTCTTGATACGGTACACCACCTCAGCCACGGCAGGGTCTTCAGCATCCACCTTCATTCCAAGATTCATCTCACCAAGCTTGAACAGGATATTACTGCGTCCTGCCTGATCGGACACCAGCACACGCTGTCGGTTACCAACAATTTCCGGCGAGACATGTTCGTACAATTCGGACGCCTTCCTGACTGCTGACACATGGATGCCACCCTTGTGTGCAAAGGCATTCAGACCAACATAGGGCTGATGCCGCCATGGCAGGCGGTTGGCCATTTCATTAACAAAATCGGACAGTGTGCGCAGCTCCTTCATATGCGCAGCGTCAATACCGCAGTCCAGACCCATTTTGAGCTGCAGATTCGGAATGATAGATACGAGATTGGCGTTGCCGCAGCGCTCGCCGATGCCGTTGATGGTTCCCTGAACATGCATCGCGCCCACGCGCGCGGCTGCCAGCGAATTGGCCACGGCCAGTTCACAGTCATTGTGGGCATGAATGCCGATCACCGTATCGGTAAAGCACTCACGCATGGCGGTCACGACCTGTGCCACGCGGTATGGCACGTTACCGCCATTCGTGTCGCACAGAACCAGCGCATCAGCACCGGCGGAATGCGCCGCTTCCAGCACCCGCACCGCATATTTCCGGTCGGCGCTGTAGCCATCGAAAAAATGCTCCGCGTCGAAAAAAACCGTTGCAAAATGCTGTTTAAGAAAAACGACGGAATCGTGGACCAGCTTTACATTTTCCTGCAGGGGAATACCCAATGCCTTGGTGACATGCAAATTCCAGGCCTTGCCGAAAATGCAGGCTGCATCCGCACCGCTGTCGATCAGGCGCAGCAATCCGGCATCATCCTCCACCCGACCACCGGGTCTCGCCGTTGAGCCAAAAGCCACCAGCCCGCTGTCTTGCCAGTTACGGTCCCGCATCAGTTCAAAGAAATGGTCATCCTTGGGACTGGCGCCGGGCCAGCCGCCTTCAATCCAGTCAATACCGAACTCTGCCAGTCGATGGGCAATGCGCATTTTGTCTTCAGCAGAAAAATTGATGCCGGCAGTCTGACTGCCATCGCGCAGGGTGGTATCAAAAATCTGGATGCGCTGGGCATCGGGGCACATATCCGTCTCCATCAGGAATCAATACATACGAACGCCCGATATTATACGCGCTTGTCACTGTTTCTGTAAGTGGCAGACCATATATTTGCAAATCAGCGCACTTATGATGGAATTATGCTGCAAGCACCTGCGGGCCTAATGGTAAAAAAGCCCCGAGCGCAACATCAAGGGAGGTGCCCGATGCAAGCAGTATTCATGACCAGGCCCGGTGGGCCGGACGTGCTGGAAATGCGGGAAACAGACAAGCCTGCCATCTCTGAGAATGGTCAGATACTGGTTCAAATCAAAGCTGCCGGTGTGAATCCGATTGATACAAAGCTCAGGAGCCGCGGTACCTATTTTCCCGATCATATGCCCGCCATCCTCGGTTGTGACGGCGCTGGCGTCGTTGAAACCGTCGGTGATGCGGTGACCCGTTTCACACCCGGTGATGCCGTCTATTACTGTTATGGCGGGATTGGTCAACCGGACTGCGGCAACTATGCCGAATATACGCTAATCGATGAGGCCTATGTGGCGCACAAACCGGCAGGCCTGGATTTTACCAACGCTGCCGCGGCACCACTGGTGCTGATTACCGCATGGGAATCACTGTTTGACCGTGCCCGGCTGCAATCGGGTCAGAAGGTGCTGATTCATGCCGGTGCCGGTGGTGTCGGCCATGTCGCCATCCAGCTGGCCAGGATCGCCGGGGCCGAAGTGGCCACAACCGTCAGCTCTGAAGAAAAGGCGGTATTTGTCAAAGAACTTGGAGCGGACAGGATCATCAACTATACACAGCAGGATTTTGCCGAGGCGGTACTGGAATGGACGGATGGCGCAGGTGTGGATGTGGCTGTTGATACCGTCGGCGGAAACATCTTTGACCGCACCATCCCTGCCGTGCGTCATTACGGCCATCTGGTGACTTTGCTGCAGCTACCTGACGATGCCGACTGGAAGACGGCCCGACTTAAAAACCTGCATATTTCCCAGGAACTGATGCTCACACCGATGATTGACGGCCTGAAAGACGGCGCACTGCACCAGAGTGCGATTCTGGAGCAATGCGCCCAGTTTTTTGATGAAAACAGACTGTCCGTATGTGTTGCCGATGTGCTGCCGCTGGCCGAGGCGGCGGAAGCACATCGTCGTATTGAAGCCGGCCATATGACCGGCAAGCTGGTTTTAAGTATTGGCTAGTTGCTGATGCACAGTTTTAACCGGCGTAATCGAATTCCTTGAAGCTGATGAAAAAGAAGGCACCGGTGTACAGTGCAATGAAAAAACCAGCGAATATCAGAATAAAATGCATATTTACCTCTTGAGAAATGATGCCTGCAATGATCCGGCCAGGCCGTTAGGGCATAATGAAACAGGCCTTAACAGAATTTCATGCAGGAGAACGCCTTCCATCCGCTGCGCGCCTCTCGGCGAGCTTGCCGCCGGCTCACAAGTGCTGCCGTTCCGCTTAACCCCGCTGTAAGACGTTCTTCCTGCAGGCGTCTATACTGGATACACGCCATTCGCCGGAGGGAGCATGAAAAAGATTGCCATTGCCAAACTCAAAGCACTTGAAGACCGCAAGCCGACCCATGCGCTGGTGGCGGGTGTCGATCTGGTTATTGTCAAATATGATGATGAAATCAGTGTCCTATACGGCCGCTGTGCGCACCGTGGCGCACTGATGTCCGATGGCCATGTCTCCGGCCACAATCTGATCTGCGGCGTGCACAACTGGGATTACCGGCTGGATACCGGCATCAGCGAATACAATAACCGAGAGCGACTGCACAAGTTCAATCACTGGATCAAGTCCGGTCAGGTCTGGGTTGATGAAGATGAAATTAGCGAATGGGAGAAGCAACACCCGCAACCGTTTGACCGCGGCAGCTATCAGGGCGCATATCAGGATACGCATCCGATCCCGATTGAGCCCCACACCGGATTCATCCGTCATCTGGCAAGTTTCGGACTGGAAAAGACCGGTGCGCACGGTCCTGTGGCAGCCATGGGGGTGCCGCGAACCGAATTGCCTGCCTGGGATGATCTGCAGTTTCTGACTGCCCAATTATCGCTGTTCCCTCATCTGGATGAAATGCCGGTGGCCACGGAACTGGTCATCGGTCCGCACGCCGAAAAACCGCTGTATCTGGACATACCGATTTTTGTCTCGGACATGAGTTTCGGCGCGCTGTCCGAAGAGGCCAAGATTGCGCTGGCCAAAGGCGCGGAAATGGCCGGTACCGGCATCTGTTCCGGTGAAGGCGGCATGCTGCCTGGAGAGCAGCAGGCCAATTCCCGCTATTTCTATGAGCTGGCCAGCGCCCGCTTCGGCTTCTCGTGGGACAAGATCGACAAGGTTCAGGCTTTTCACTTCAAGGGCGGCCAGGGTGCCAAGACCGGCACCGGCGGCCATCTCCCCGGCTGCAAGGTCAAAGGAAAAATCGCCGAAGTTCGCGGATTAAAGGAAGGCGAGCCGGCCATCTCACCTGCCCGCTTTCCGGACTGGGAGGGCTTGGATGATATCCGCGCCTTTGCATCGGAAGTCCGCGAACGCACCGGCGGCATCCCGATCGGTTACAAACTGTCCGCCCAGCATATCGAAGCCGATATTGATGCCGCCCTCAAGGCGGGCGTGGACTACATCATTCTGGACGGACGCGGCGGCGGCACAGGCTCGGCACCGCTGATATTCCGCGACCATATTTCTGTGCCAACCATGCCGGCACTGGCGCGGGCGCGACAGCATCTCGACAAAACAGGCAACAGCGACATCACGCTGATTGTCACCGGCGGCCTGCGCACCCCTGCCGATTTTACCAAGGCGCTGGCGCTCGGCGCCGATGGTGTGGCCATTTCCAATGCCGCCCTGCAGGCCATTGGCTGTCTGGCGATGCGTGCCTGCCACACCAACAACTGTCCGGTCGGCATTGCCACGCAACGTGCCGACCTCAGGCAGCGGCTGGTCATCGATGAAGCGGCGGAAAGACTGAACCGCTTTCTGCAAGCCTCGGTGGATTTAATGACGGTGCTGGCGCGCGCCTGCGGCCATGCCAGCCTGTCCGAATTCAATCAGCATGACCTGACAACATGGAAGCGCGAAATTGCCCATCTGACCGGTGTCAAATATGCCGGCGTCACGCCACTATGACCGCAGTACCCCCCTCCTGCCGAGCTTGCCAAATATCCGTCCGAGATGTTTACTAACGGGGACCAGAAATCAGGGGGAGTGTCATGAGCGATAAAGTCCAGCGATATGAAGGCAGGCACATTGTCGTGCATTTCGATGCCGCCAAATGCATTCATGCCGGCAACTGCGTGCGCGGGCTGCCCAATGTATTCCGGGCCGGTGTGAAGGGACCGTGGATTTTTCCCGATCAGGCCGATGCCCCTGATCTGGCCGCACTGATCCGCACCTGCCCTTCCGGCGCGCTGACTTATGAACGCGACGGCGAGGCCGAAGAAGAAATGGCGCCGGAAATCAACAGCATCACGCTTGAGGCTGACGGGCCTTTGCGTGTGCATGCTGATTACACGCTCAATGGCGAAAAGCCCGACTGTTTCCGGGCCACGCTGTGCCGCTGCGGCGCCTCCCGGCTCAAACCGTATTGTGACGGCGCACACACGGAGGCGGGGTTTGCCGATCCCGGGCAATGCCAGCCGGGCAATCTGGAGACCGCAATCGCTGGCGGCGCACTGGAGATTATATCCATCCCCGATGGGCCGCTGGTCGTCAAGGGGCCGTGCGAAGTCCGCGATGCTGATGGCAGGGCCGTCAACCGCGGTGATGAACTGGCCCTGTGCCGTTGCGGCGCGTCAAAAAACAAACCGTATTGTGATGGCAGCCATTCGCTCATCGGTTTCAAGTCCGAATAGCCAGGCCCTGGCGCATATATGGGCCTGCTGATTGACGGCAAATGGAGCGATGAGTGGTACGACACCGCATCCACGGGCGGCCGCTTTGAGCGCAGTGAAGCGCAGTTCCGCCGCCGCATCGGCGATGCGGGCTTCCCCGCCGAATCCGGCCGTTATCATCTGTATGTCTGCTATGCCTGCCCTTGGGCGCATCGCACGCTGATTTTTCGCAAGCTGAAAGGTCTGGGGCCGCATATCG
>JBHHXG010000006.1:0-36369 GCA_046756985.1 Mariprofundaceae bacterium
TGAGTTGCACCGTTACCTGACTGAACAGGGCTATGTGCTGTGTAACTGGGTGGGGCTCACGCTGTTTTACCGCCGTTCGGATATCCACTTAAAAGAGCTGCCCCGTCCATGACATCAAATCAGTGCATCCCGGACCATACCGCCGGATGCGCACCCGAGCGCCTTGCCGTGGTGATCTCGACCTACAACAATCCGGAATACCTGCGCCTAGCACTCGAAGGCTACCGACAGCAGCATTGCCACGATTTCTCAATCTACATTGCCGATGACGGCTCCGGTGCAGATACACAGCAGTGTATCGAATATATCAGGCAGGACTTCCCGACACCCATTGAATACATATGGCATGAAGACCGCGGCTTTCGCAAGGCGCGTGTCCATAACCTTGCCCTGGCGCGGATCCAGGAACCTTACATCCTGCTGACCGATGGTGACTGTATTCCGCTCCCACATCTGGTTGAAACCCATCTGCGTTTTGCCAGCACCGGCTCCTTTATCAGCGGCAGCCGCGTGCTGCTTTCAGAAAACTGGAGCAAACGCCTGTTTCTGCATGGAGAACTGGATACCGACATGCCCGCCATGCAATGGCTGTGGCATCGCCTGAAAAGCGACATCAACCGCCTTGCTCCGCTGCTGAGCCCCGTTAGCCTATCCGCACCAAATACCAGGCTGGGTGGTATCCGCGGCTGCCACCTTTCCTGCTACCGTGACGACCTGATCCGCATTAATGGCTTTGATGAGAGCTATGAAGGCTGGGGACGGGAAGACTCTGATCTGGTCGCCCGCCTCTTTCATGCAGGGCTGACACGCCGCAACCTGCATGGTATGCCGGTGCTACATCTGTGGCATGATGAGTATTCCCGCAAGCGACTGGATGCCAATGATGACTTGCTGCAGGCTTGCATCCATGAACGCCGTATTGAAGCCAGAACGGGCCTGAAACAGCTTGAGGTGCCTGAACATGAATAAAATTTCTGCTTACATCATCGCCTACAATGAAGAGGAAAAAATAGCCGCCGCTGTACAGAGTGTGCTATGGGCCGATGAAGTGATTGTCGCCGACTCCAGCAGCACGGATCGCACGGCGGAGATCGCTGCAGAGCTTGGTGCCAAAGTCGTCCAACTGCCGTTTACGACCTTCGGTAAATTGCGTAACGATGCCATAGCTGCTTGTACCCACGAGTGGATATTCAGTCTGGATGCCGACGAACGCTGCACGTCGGAAGCCGAGAAAGAAATCAGGCAAATCATTGATGCGAACACTGCCAAGGATGCCTACTACGTGCCCCGAAGAAATTATTTCATGGGCCGCTGGATCAAACATTGCGGCTGGTACCCGGACTACCGCCAGCCCCAGCTGTTCCGCAAAGGTGTGCTGGTGTTCGAAGACAGGGATGAAGTGCACGAAAGCTATGAGATCAAGGGAAGCGTCGACCATCTAAAAGCAGCAATCTGGCAGTTTCCGTATCGCAATCTCGAACAGTTGCTGGACAAGGCCAACCGGTATTCCTCATTGGGCGCTGCAAAGCTGTCGCGTAAAGGCATCCAGGGAAGCATGGGTCATGCATTGCTGCATGCCATCGGTGCATTCCTGCGCATCTACATACTTAAACTCGGTTTTCTGGATGGCTGGGCAGGTTTTGTCATCGCGCTCGGTAATTTTGAGGGCGTCTTCTACCGCTATGCGAAGCATATTGAACATCAGCAGCGCTGGGACAAGCCGCCTGCATGAAGCTGCTGCACATTGTCCGGCGCTATGGACCTGTCGGTGGCATGGAATCTTATGTGTGGCAGCTTACACAGGAGCTGGCCCTGATGGGGCATGATGTTACGGTGCTGTGTGAGCGTCAGGAGCATGAACCCCCAGCCAGTGTAAAAGTGTACGCTCTTGGAGAGATTGCCCCTAAGCCACGCTGGTTGTCTCATATTCGGTTCTCACATCGGGTTTCAAGGTGGGTCAGGCAACATCCAGCCTCAAAGCGGATCATCCACAGCCACGAACGCACGAGCGTACACCACGTTACCACTTTCCATGGCCCTCCTTTCGCACATGTTCTTGAAAAGCCGTGGTGGAAACGTGCTTCTCTCCGTGTCCGGGTCAATCTGTGGCTGGAAAAGAGAGAGGTGTGTGACAAACATGTTCAGGCCGTGATCCCCAATTCGACTGTAATTGCAAAATCACTGGACCGTTTCTACCCATGCATCGGCCAACGCCTAAAGGCCCCCATTACGCCCGGCGTTGTTGAAGGTCCCAAGCGGCCTGATAGAGCTGTTCCAGAAGATGGAGGCGTCATTGGCTTCATCGGCAAGGAATGGCAGCGCAAGGGCCTTGACCTTGCGATTCGTATTGTCGGGGAACTGCGCCGAAAACGACCCGATTTGACCTTTCTGGTTGCCGGGCCAGCGCCCGAAGATGTTCAACATCTTTTTGCAGACTGGGATGGTGGATACCAACTGCTGGGGGAAACGGATACATCTGTGCTTTACCCGCAACTGGACCTGTTGCTGCATCCGGCCCGTCATGAACCCTACGGCATGGTTGTTGCCGAAGCGCTGGCTGCCAGTGTACCTGTGCTCATCTCAGACCACTGTGGCGTAAAGGAGGATGTTCCGGATCATACTGTTCTGGAACTGGATTCCGACATTTTGCTCTGGGCACAGCGCTGCGAAGCATTAATAGGCACTCAGCCGGAGCCCTTTCACCGCTTGTGGAAGGATACCGCCGAAGAACAGCTACACTGTTACAGAAAGCTAAGCGCAAAACCTGAAAAAGCCAGAGATGATGAAGGATCAGCAACATGAATACTCGCGAAACAACAGCTCTCGTTTCTACTGTATGGGAAGAGAACCGTGATCTGTTCAACCATAATACAGGACCATCATCAGGATACGACTGGGGCGGCGATGAACAGGCACAGAATAATATGGAAGAATATTTCTGGGGCAGCGCTGATCGTTTTGCGATGCTGTTATCTGTCCTGTCGCAACATCTTCCAACAGGGAGTGCAGTACTTGATGCCGGCGCAGGGCATGGCGTTCTCGCTGCCATTCTGAATAAAGGAGGTTACAGGGCGCATGCCTGTGACATCCATCCGGGCCTGCCTATTTTCGATTCACTGCATATCCCTTATCAGCCGTGGCATCTGGAGGCTGATCCTGCCCCCTATGCGGATGACCACTTTGATGCTGTCGTCCTTTCCCAAACCATTGAGCACTTCACATATTCACCAAGGCAGGCCATCCAGGAGCTGATCCGTATTGTCAGGCCGGGAGGGTTGGTACTCATTGACGCGCCCAATATCAGTTGTTTTCGCAATATCTCCCGTCTGTTGAGGGGAAAAACCCTGCACTGGGATTTCGCTACACATTATCTCGCACAGAAGCCGGCCCTGCACCATGGCATTCCATACTTTGACCGTCATAATCATGAATATTGTCTCCAGGACATGACGGAGATTGCGCAGTACTTTGATTTGGAAGTGCTTGATTGCCGCTATTATTCATCCTACAACCGCAAACAGAAACACTGGTTGGCCATCCATCTGTCAAGGATACGGGATATTATTCCACACTGGCGAAAAGGGCTTTTTGCGCTGTTTCGCACGCGCTCATAAAGATAATGACTGTCTCTTGCGGCGGACGATGGCATGCATAACGAACCGGTAGCTGTTGTAAAAGAATTCGCCGCTTTGCATCAGGGCAAATGGCAAGCGGTCCGCCATAGTGCGGCGCATCAGTTCGATACCTGCCGCCAGCAGGCATAACTGCCCCGCCCACATCATCCACCAGGGTAATACCTCCTTTTCTACCTGCTGGTGCAAGACAATCTGCAGATTATAGGCCAGTAGCAGTAGCCCCACGCCAAGCACATATGCCCCCGTCCGGCCGGAACGCTTCGGCTCCATTGACAGGGGTAAGGCAAAACAGAACAGAACCCATATCATCGCAGGCATCAGCAACCGGCGGTGCCATTCTGCCGCGGCAGCAGGCGAATCATGCTTCTGCCGCTGCTTCCACAGCTCCAGCATTCCCATCTCAAATACCCTGCTGCCCCACTTGGGTATTTTAAGGAGTCCGAGCTCTCCTAGATCAATGGCAACGGTATATTTGTCAAATGCCGTTGTTCGCAATGCATCACCTTCACCCTCGAATGCCGCACCCCGCTGCAGGATAAAGCGCAATTGCCTGCCAACACGCTCAATACGTGCTTGCTCAGCCGTATAAATGACAGGCGTCCCTGAACGGCTGTCCTCAAGCATAAAACCGCGCAGACTTCCGTCCTCATTCTCACCAGCAACATAGATCGTGAAGTTTTCGATATCGTCATTAAAGCGCTGGGGGTCAAAACTTGGTGCCGGTTTGGCGGCCTGAATGGCATACAGCAGGGTCTGAAAATGTTTCTGCCCCTGTGGCATCCATACCATCGCCGTATAACTGAGCAGCAACCACAGCAGCAGCGCCACGCCGAACAGTGGCCTCAGTATACGCAGATAAGATATACCGGAGGCGCGCAGAGCATCCATTTCACTGTCCTGATTAAGACGCAAAATAACGCTTTGCATGGCAAAGAAAAAAGCAATGGGCAACGTTAATACCAGAAAATACGGCAGGATCGCCATCAGCATCAGCAGGATCACGGACCAGTCCACGCCTCGCTCGGCAACCACGCCAAGCACCTTCAGGGCGCGCCCGAGCAGCAGGACGCCGGTAACAACGACCACCAGGCCCGCGAAGACCCCGAACCACAGCTTGAACACATACCGGTCAAGAACCATCGCAAAAGCCTATCAGGAACAGTTGTTCCCGGCGATGCATTGCCCGGCTGTTATCCTTCATCCCAATAGCGCCAGGCTTGTAGGGTCCGGGTAATTTCCATAGCGTGAACACTTTAATGCTGTCTTCATATGACTACATACGGGACATCGAATAGATCAGCTGGAGCCGATCATGATTCTGGTTATTGGTGATATCATCGTTGACGAATTTATTTGGGGTGATGTCACACGCATTTCGCCGGAGGCGCCTGTGCCAGTCGTCGCCGTTGACCGCATTGACCGCAGGCTCGGTGGCTCAGCCAATGTCGTCCGCAACCTGCACAGCCTCGATCAGCCGTCGGCCATGTTCGGCCTGGTTGGCGATGATGAGGCGGGACAATGGGTGCATCAGCGTCTTGGTGAGCTGGCTTCGGATGACCGCGGTGTCATCACCAAGAAGAATGATCGCCCGACAGCGATCAAGACGCGCATTATCGCCCGCCATCAACAGGTCGTCCGATATGACCGGGAATGGACTCATGCGGCCAGTCCGGAAAGCCATAAGGTATTGCTCGCCTCGATCACCAAACTGCAGCCGCAGGCAAAGGCCGTTATTCTCTCCGACTACGGCAAGGGTGTTCTGACCCCCGATTTTATCCGCCAGCTCACTGAGCAGTTGCAAGGCGCAATCATTGCCGTGGACCCCAAACCGGAACATACGGAATCGTATATCGGCGCCACGCTCATCACACCAAACCTGCACGAAGCCGCCACCATGGCTGGCATGGAAGCTATCAATGAAGATGGCCATGTCGAAGCCATGGCCCGCAAGCTGCATAAAACACTCAAATTGAAATATGTACTTTTAACCCGCTCCGAGCGCGGCATGACACTGTTTGACGGTAAGAAATGCCATCACATTCCGACAGCCGCCCGCGATGTATTTGATGTAACGGGCGCCGGTGATACCGTCATTGCAGTCTTCACTGCATGCCTGGCACGCGGGGAATCCGCGATCAGCGCGGCCAAACAGGCCAATCGGGCTGCTGGTGTTGTCGTTGGCAAAGTCGGCACAGCAACAGCCACCTGGAAAGAAATCGAGGCTCACTGAGCTGGGTATGGACATCATCATCGGTATTCCGGCGCGTCACGGCTCCAGCCGTTTTCCCGGCAAGCCGCTGGCAAAGCTGGCGGGCAAGCCGATGATTCAGCATGTTATTGAGCAGTCATTCAAGGCTGAAGTTGGCCCCGTGATTGTCGCCACCGATGACGAGCGCATTGCAAAAGCTGCCATTGCCGCCGGCGCCGAGGCCCATCTGACCCGTGCCGACCATGCCAGCGGTACGGAGCGCCTGGCCGAAGCCATGCGCGAAAGAGACTGCGATGTCATTATCAATGTCCAGGGGGATGAGCCGCTCATTGATCCTGCTGCTATCCGGGCAGTTGTCGAACCCTTCAGGCAGGAATCGTTTCTGCCCATGGCGACGCTGGCACATCCGATTCAGGATCAGCATGCCCTGAATGATCCGAACATCGTCAAGGTGGTTTGCAACGACAAGGGTCATGCCATGTATTTCAGCCGCGCGCCCATCCCCTTTCCCCGCACTTCCGGCAGTACGCCGCTGCAACATGTTGGCCTGTATGCCTACCGCAAGGAGTTCCTGCTGATTTATTCTTCCCTGAGCGCATGTGATGCCGAAAAGGCCGAGCAGCTCGAGCAACTGCGCGTACTGCATCATGGCTATCCCATTGCCGTGACCGTCGGCGATTTCTCGTGCATCGGTGTGGATACACCTGAGGACCTCGCCAGGGCAAGGCAATTGCTCGCCACAAAGGGATAACACCTCGACCCCACCTTTTCCCACCATCTGTTAATCCTGCCAACTCATGCATATATCACCTGTGATGTGTGATATAGCACTGTGCCCAAATGCCGCATATGCATATCCGAGTGTCAAAAAGACCATTGACAAGGGTTGAATTAGGGCCAATATTGGCATTTAGTGGGGAATTGTGGGTATATGAACCTACACGATTCTTTCATAGACGGGAGGAAAAAGCGGGCAAATGTTCCAGGGCGAGTATGCAAATACCATGGATGCCAAAGGGCGCGTCAGTATCCCTGCCGCATTCCGTGAAACGCTCAAGCAGCGCTATGACAGCGACTGCGTGATCATCACACGCGACTATGATGGCTGCATCCGTGTTTATCCGCCCAAAGAGTGGGAGCGGGTCGTGCTCTCCGAAGTGCGCAACAAGCCTATTGATGATGAATGGGTGCGCGCCTTTGAAAGTTTTGTTGTCAGCCCGGCAACCGCCTGCCAGCCCGACAAACAGGGACGTATCCTCATTTCGCAAGTGCTGCGGGAGCATGCGAAGCTGAACAAGAAGGTTATTTTTTCCGGTGGAGCCAATCATTTTGAAATATGGGATGGCGCACTGCGTGAAGACAAGCTGATGGCCGACCTGGCTATCCTGAAAAAGGGCCGGCGGAGCGCCTGATGTGGTCAACACTGCGCATATTCCCGTACTGCTGCATGAATTCACTGATGCGCTTTGCATTGATCCGGACGGCTATTATGTGGACGCCACTTTCGGTCGCGGAGGCCATGCCCGCGCACTGCTTGAACGCCTCTCCCCCAATGGCCGAATATTGGCGCTGGATCGAGACCCGGAAGCTGTGGCGGCAGGACAGGCGCTTGCCCGGCAGGATGCCCGCTTTTGTATCGAACATGCCGATTTCGCATCGCTGGAGACTGCTCTGGAACACCAGGAATGGCAGCACGTGACGGGGATCGGCTTTGATCTCGGCATTTCTTCACCGCAGGTGGATGATGCAGGGCGCGGCTTCTCATTTCAGCATGACGGACCACTGGACATGCGCATGAACCCGAAAACAGGGCAGCCCCTGTCTCGCCTGCTCGACAAGGTTTCGGAACGCGAACTGACGGATGTGATCCGCCAGTATGGCGGCGAACGTTATGCCGGCCGTATTGCCAGAGGCATTCTGAAGGCAAGGCACGATGGTGTACTGAATTCCACCCGTGATCTTGAGAATGCATGTTTCCATGCGGCTCCCAGGCATGCGCGCCACGGGGCGATTCACCCTGCTACCCGTGCCTTTCAGGCGCTGCGTATGTGGGTTAACGATGAAATGGGGCAGCTTGAATCCGGAATCAGATCAGCCATGCGCCTGCTTGCTCCCGGCGGGCGCATGGCTGTGATTTCATTCCATTCCGGTGAAGACCGGCGCGTACGCGATCTGATCGAAGCAGAAGTACATGCCTGTATCTGCCCTCCGGATTTTCCTCAATGCATCTGCGGTCGCAAGGCCAGCATGCGCTGGATACAGAAAAAGCCGGTCCGCCCGGGCGCGTCCGAGGTGGCGGAAAACCCGCGCAGCCGCTCTGCCAGAATGCGTGTTGCAGAACGCTTGCCGGAGCAGGCTATATGAATATCCGGAACCCTTTCCATGCCTGGCTGCCAGTAGCCATGCTGCTGTGCATCGTGATTGCTGGCCAGATATGGCTATCGCACATGCGCTATGAGGTTGCACAGTCCGCGCAGCGCGTACAACAGGAACAACAGCTGCTGAAAGTTGAAATCAACAAGCTCAAACTGGAACTGGCGAGTATGGCTCGGCCCGAACGCCTGCGCCATCTGGCAAAATCGAAGCTCGGCATGCTGCCGCCACGCCCGTTACAGGTCATCCGGCCATGAAGCGCAGGGAAAGCATCTTCATCCGCCGCCGCATGGAAGCGGTAGCAGCATGTATGGCGCTGGGCATTGCCTTGCTGACGGTTCGTGCCATTGATCTGCAATGGCTGCAGGCAGATCGACTGGCTGATATGGCTGAGAAACAACGCTATCGCCAGTTCTCTGTCATGGCCCCCCGCGGCACAATCACCGATACAAAAGGGCGTATTCTGGCCGAAAGCATCGAGGTTCCCTCCATTGCCGCTATCGCCGGCGAAATCCCGCAGCAGCAGTTGCAGAAGCTGGCCCGGGCGCTCGATGTGCCGCTTGCCCGGCTCAAGCAGAAGCTGGCCGGACGGAAGGGCTTCGTTTGGCTGGCGCGGCAAGTGCCTCCGGCGGTCGCTGAGCAGGTCATGTCTCTGAACATCCCGGGTGTCCGGCAGGAGACAGAGTGGCGTAGATATCAGCCTCTGGGTCCCCAAACAGGTCACCTTCTCGGCTTTGTCGGCGTGGATGGCCATGGTCTGGAAGGACTTGAACACAGCCTGGACCATCGTTTGACCGGCGATCCCGGCACAAGGCAGCTTCGCAGAGACGCCCGTGGCCGGTCGCTGCCGGGAGGCATGTGGCTGCGTGAGCCTGTCATCGGCCAAGCTACGCAACTAACGCTGGACGCATCCATCCAGAGCATTGCCTATACGGCACTGGCTGATGGTATCCACCGACAAAATGCCAAAGGCGGCTCTGTCGTGGTGATGCGCCCCCATGATGGCGCTGTGCTGGCCATGGCGAGCTGGCCGGGATTCAATCCCAATAATTTCGGAAAATTCCGCCCTGACGAATGGCGCAACCGTGCAGTTACGGATGTCTTTGAGCCGGGGTCGGCGTTGAAGCCATTTACGGTCGCAGCCGCGCTTGCTTCCGGCAAATGGCAGCCGGATTCTCGCGTCTATTGTGAAAAGGGGCACTGGGATGTCGCCGGCCACACTATTCACGACGACCATCCTGAAGACTGGCTGGACATACCCGGGTTGCTGGCCAAATCAAGCAATATCGGCGCAGCCAAGCTGGCTCTGGATATCGGCGCTGAACACATGTACCGAACGTTGACAGGGCTTGGGCTTGGGCAACGAAGCAGTATTGGCTTAAGCGGGGAATCGCCGGGGATATTACCGCCCATTCAGCGCTGGGGGCCAGTTGAAACGGCCAACATCGCCTTCGGACAGGGTGTCGCCGTCACGCCGTTGCAGCTTGCAACGGCCTTTTGCATTTTGGCCAATGGCGGGTTGTACGTCAGCCCGAAACTGATTGCAACTGATATAGCCCAAGAAGCGCAGCGGGTTCTGCCAGAGCGTATTGCGCGGCAAATCATGCTGATGCTTGAGTATGCGACAGGGCCGGAAGGCACAGGAAGGCATGCTGTGCCCCAAGGCTATCGTGTTGCCGGCAAGACAGGCACCGCTCAGAAAGCGAATGCAAGTGGCAGCTACGCCAATGATAAATTCACGGCTGTTTTCGCAGGCGCTGTTCCGGCCGACGATCCTCAGCTGGTGATTGTCGTTGTTATCGATGAACCGCAGGGCAGCATTTATGGCGGTCGGGTCGCCGCACCTGTTTTCCGTCATATCGCCGAAACAGCCCTGCCCTATCTTGGCATATCACCCCGTTTGGAAACCGAACAGCAGTGGCAAGCCCTGCCGATTGCGGCAGGTGCGGATACGCCGCCGGTTACAAACACTTCCCTGTACGGATTATCCCTGCGCGAGGTACGCAAGGTGGTGGCGGCACATGGATACCAGTTGCGCACCCATGGCTTCGGCTGGGTCGTGCGCCAGTCACCCCGTGCCCTGCAAGATTTGGTGGCAGAAGGTATTGTGGAGGTCTGGCTGGATGATTAATCTGACAGATATCCAACCCATTGTGCAGCAACCACGCAAGCTGGGTGAGCTGGCTGATGGCATCGCGAAGCCTGATGCTGACGTTGAAATTTCCGGTATCTGCGATGATTCGCGTCAGCTCCGTGTCGGTGAAGCTTTTTTGTGCCTGCCGCGTGCACGTGATCATGTCGGATCCTACCTTGCCATGGCAAAAGAGCATGGCGCTGCCGCAGTCATTATCGTCGGCGACCGCATCAAGGATTGCCCTCTTCCTGCGCTATACCTGAAAAACATGCAACAGGCTGGCAAGCTGCTGCGGCGCTGGTTCGGTACCGAAACAACAGAAACCCGCTGCATCGGTATTACCGGAACCGATGGTAAAACTAGCGTAGCCTGGATGCTGCGGGAAGCGCTGCACCAACTGCAGGGCAAAGCGTGGTCGGTTGGCACGCTGGGGCTGATCCGCACTATGGACGATATAGCCGATCTTGGTATGACCACGCCATCGCTGCTCAATATGCATCGCCTGCTTGCGCTTGCCCATCAGGATCGAGTGCCCACACTGGTCGCCGAAGTCTCTTCTCACGGTATCGAGCAGGAGCGTATCGCGGGGCTGGATATGCAGGCTGCAGTCTGGACCAGTATCGGCCATGACCACCTGCAGTATCATGGCGGCTTTGCAGCCTACGCCGGCATCAAGGAGAGCTTTGTGCGCAGCTGTGCGCAAAATGGCGGGAGTATTCTGGCCAACGCCGATCATGCCGAGATCAAGGCACGTGCGCCTGTATCAACGCGCTGGTATGGGCACGGCCTGTACCGCAAGGACGTCACCATTGGCTGGGAACAGGAGTTGCCCGGCATGATGCGCATTACCGCTGACGGCAAAGAAGTGCTGATCGAAGACATCCCGCTGGGCGAATTTCATGCCGAAAATCTTGCTGCCGTGGCGCTTATGCTCACATCCTGTTTTGATGTGCCTGTTAAAAAATTACCTGCCCTGCTCTCGGGCATCAGTGTTCCTCCCGGCCGCCTGCAGGATCTAAGCACGGGACGCTGGCGGGCATTTGTTGACTATGCCCATACACCCGAAGCGCTCGAGCGCTGCCTGATTACGGTCCGGAAGCTTACGCGGAGGCGGCTGTTGCTGGTGTTTGGCTGCGGCGGGGAACGTGACCGCGAAAAGCGCCCTCAAATGGGCGAAATTGCCGCCCATCTGGCCGATGCCGTATGGATTACATCGGATAATCCGCGTGGCGAAGCTCCGGAACTGATCGCATCGGAAATCGAGGACGGCATGCCCAGACCTTACCCGGCAGAAGTCCACCTGCAACTGGATCGTGAACATGCTATTGCTGAAGCTGCAGCGGAACTGCAGCAGGGCGACACCCTGATCGTCGCCGGCAAGGGCCATGAACCCTACATGGAGATTGCAGGGCAGCGTACGCCATGGAGCGATGCCGACATCATCAGCCGCTACCTGCATATCAAGGATGAGCAGGGAGGTCTTCGCGCATGCGCATGAGTGGCCTTGATCTGCAACAGTCCACCCGGGGACAGTGGCATCATGGCATGCCGGATGTTGTGTATGGCCTAAGTACTGATTCCCGTTATTTTGAGCCGGAGCAAGCTTTTCTGGCGCTACGCGGCCCACATTTCAATGGCCACGAATTTGCACATCAGATTGCGGACAGGGCCAGTGCCCTGATTGGCGACAGAGAAGGCATACCCGACTGGCACGATATCGCCCTGCCCCAGCTGGAGGTGCAGGACACACTGATAGCCTTGGGCGATATTGCCGCTGCATGGCGAAACAGGCTTGGCCATACCAGAGTCATTGCCATTACAGGTTCCTATGGCAAAACATCCGTGCGCTCCATGCTCAGCCATATCTTGCAGGCGGCAGGCTTTTGCGTCAGTGCCACACGCGCCAACCGCAACAACCTGATTGGCGTGCCTTTGACACTGCTGGATACATCCGTTGACACAGACATTGCACTGATCGAGTGCGGTATCAGTGAACAGGGAGAGATGGATCGGCTGGCCTCGATCGTTCAACCCGACGTAGTTGTATTAACCGGCCTTGCCGCAGCACATGGTGAAGGGCTGGGCGGACTGGGCGGCATTGTTCAGGAGAAACACGGCATGCTTGCGGCACTGAGGGATGATGGCTGGTGTGCTCTGGGAGCAGGTGTCGAACAAACCATTCAGGAATACGGACTGACTTTACCAGCGTCGTATATGAATATGGATACAGGCGGGGAACACATCGTACGTTGGCAACTTGACGGAACAGAGCTGCGGCTCAGCAACGGAGAAAGCGAGGTCATACTCACACTGGCCCTGCCGGCGCGTCACTGGGCCGACAATATGGCACTGGCAGCCACGGTTGCCCTGCAGCTCGCCAGAAGCATGCGGCAGGAACAGGTTATCAATCTTCCTTCGGTCGCTGAAAGCCTCGGTCGCTGGCGGCCTGTCGCCGGTCGCATGCAGATCCTGGCGGGGCCAAATGGCAGCACTATTCTGGACGACAGCTATAATGCCAACCCGGCCTCGATGCAGGCTGCCATCGATACACTGACCTCAACCGAAGGGCGGCATATTGCCATTCTTGGCGATATGGGCGAGCTGGGGGGGGATGCTGCCGCCCTGCATGCAGGCCTGGATACATCAGATATCGACATGTTGCTGCTGGCCGGTCCGATGATGCAGCAGCTCGCAAACCAGTCGAAACAAGCGCAGTGGCTGCCTACAACTGATAAGGCCATTGAGCACATTTCGCAAATGCTGGAAAAAGGAATCTTCGGTACGGGTGATTATATTCTGGTCAAGGCGTCCCGCAGCATGCAATTTGACCGTATTGTCAGCATGCTGACCCATACTGTGGAGGCAAGCCGTGCTGTATAACCTTCTGTATCCGCTTGCTGATCAGTACTCAGTTTTCAATCTGTTTCAATACATTACCTTCCGCACCGTCTATGCGCTGATTACGTCACTGGTGATGTGCTGGATTCTTGCGCCGGGATTTATCCGCTGGCTCAAAAAATATCAACAGGATGGTCAACCCATCCGCAGCGACGGTCCGCAGAGCCATCTGACCAAACAGGGCACGCCGACCATGGGTGGTGTGTTGATTCTACTTACCCTGGGTCTGTCCACACTGCTTTGGGCGGACCTCACAAATACATTCGTATGGCTTGCCCTGTTTGTGACCTTCGGCTACGGACTGATCGGCTGGTATGACGATTATCTTAAAGTCATCCGCAGTGACCCCAAGGGGCTGGCGGGCCGATGGAAACTTGCCTTCCAGATACTCATTGGCGCTATTGCCGCCATCGGGCTGATGCAACTTACCAAACCCATTGTTGATATTCCGTTTTTTAATGTTCAGTGGGACATGGGCTGGTGGTATATCCTGTTTGTTGTTCTGGTGCTAATTGGCAGCTCCAACGCCGTCAATCTTACCGATGGCCTCGATGGCCTGGCTGTAGCACCTACCTTCATGGTGGCCACGGCGCTGGCTGTCGTCGTCTATCTGGCGGGACATGCCAAGTTCGCAGATTATCTACTGATTCCGCATGTGGCCGGGGCCAGCGAACTTACCGTATTCTGCGGCGCCATGGTTGGGGCCTGCCTGGGTTTCCTGTGGTTCAACACCTATCCGGCACAGGTCTTCATGGGCGATGTGGGGGCCCTGGCGCTTGGCGGTGCACTGGGTTTTGTCGCGTCAACCGTACACCAGCAGCTTCTACTGGCGATCGCCGGCGGGCTGTTTGTGCTGGAAGCGGTATCCGTCATGGTCCAGGTCGCCTCCTTCAAGTTGACTGGCAAGCGTGTTTTCCGCATGGCCCCGATTCATCATCATTACGAACTTAAAGGTTGGGCAGAGCCCAAGGTCATTGTGCGTTTCTGGATTATTTCCATGATTCTCGCACTGGTGGCCCTGTCCACACTGAAGATACGATGAATACCGCACGCCAGCATATGACTGGAAAGGCCGAACTTTCAGATACAGCGGCGATTATCGGCATGGGTAAAACCGGTCAATCAGTAGCGCGATTCATGCTCGATCAGGGCAATGCCTGCGAAGGCTTTGATGAAAACCCTGTAAACCTCCCCAAGGGTCTGTCTATTCCTCTGTATATTGGTCCGCTGGATGCGGAAACGCTGTCCCGGTACGGACGCATTGTCGTCAGTCCCGGCGTTGCCTGGTCACATCCCGTCCTGCGAGCGCTAAGAAATGCTGATGTTCCCGTCGCAGGCGATCTGGAAATATTCAGCGAGCACTTTTCCGGCACCTTGATTGGCGTCACCGGAACAAATGGCAAGACCACTACTGTCTCGCTGATTGAAACCCTGCTGGACACGCTGCCCGGCGGCGTTGAAGCAGGTGGCAATATTGGCATCCCGATGCTCGACCTGATCAAGCAGAACCAGGCAACCGAGCGTATTGTGCTGGAGCTTTCCAGTTTTCAACTGGAGCGCTGCCAGAGCATCCATCCGCAATGGGCTGTGCTGCTGAACCTGCAGCCGGATCATGCCGATATGCATACTGATGCAGCTGCTTACGAAGCTGCAAAACTTCGGCTCTTTACGCAACAGGGTAAAGGCGATACGGCCATGTTGCCAAACGGGCCTGCATGGGACGAACTGGCACAAAAACTGCGCGCCCGCAAGGTGCGTGTGTATCGCTTTGACATCATCGAAGGTGAATGCCCCGCCGATGGCAGTATTGCAGCTGGCCTGGAGATGGCCGACGGTCATCAGACCCTTTTCTGGCATCAGGATGGCAAGCCCCAACATATCGACATTGATGAAATCCCGGCCCGGGGCAGTCACCAGCACCTGAATCTGGCAGTGGCCGCCCAGGCAGCAGCAGACTTTGGCGTCAGTGCAAATGTCATTCGTGAAGCCATGACATCTTTTAGTGGCCTGAAGCATCGCCTGCAATACCTGGGCTTTCAAGCCGGGCATGACTGGTTTGACGATTCCAAAGCTACCAATCCCGACGCGACCAAAGCAGCACTGACAACATTCGACCGCGTCCACTGGATCTGCGGCGGCCTGATCAAGGGGCTGGATTTGTCACCATTGAAAGAAACAGCCAGAAGCCATGTTGAACATGCCTTTATCATTGGCAGCAATACGGAGTGTTATAGCAAATTCCTTTCCGAGGCTGGTGTTCCCTATACGACCGCCGGGCAGATGGAGCAGGCCGTTACGCTGGCCTCCCAAATGCCCGACGCCTCCCCTGTGCTGCTCTCTCCCGCTGCCGCCAGCCAGGACCAGTTCCGTAATTATGCCGAACGGGGCACAGCCTTCGCCAGGGCGATTATGCAGCTTGGGGGGCAGGCATGAAACGGCTTGCCCCTCCCGACCGGATTGTCTTCGGTAGTGTGCTGCTGCTCATGGCCATAAGCATCATTTTTGTTGCCAGCGCCAGCCTCAGCCTCGCCGAAGTCCGTTATGGCGATCCCTTCCGTATTATCCGGCACTGGCTGTTCTACATTCCGCTTGGCCTTGCCCTGATGATATGTATTTCACGCGTCGATATAGCGTGGTGGAAAGCCATCACCATACCCATGTTGTGCATCACCTTACTGATCATGGTGATGGTGCTGATTCCTGGCATGGGTAAGGAAATCAATGGCGCGCAACGCTGGCTCTCCATGTTTGGACTGACGCTCCAGCCTGTTGAGCTGTTAAAACCAGTTATCATATTATATCTGGCCTATTACATGGCGGCATTTCCCGATCGTCTGCCACACTTCTCCAGTGGACTTGCGCCCATGCTGGTTGTGCTTGGCACAGTCACGACGCTGCTTCTGCTTCAACCTGACTTTGGCAGCGCAGTGTTGCTGGCTCTGGTCTGTCTGGCTATGTGGTTTGTTGGCGGTGTTCCGATACACCATCTGCTGGGGCTGCTGGCCACATTTGTGCCTCTGGGTGCGCTAGCGCTCGTTGCCGAACCTTACCGTGTAAAACGTCTGTTGAGTTTTCTGGATCCCTGGGCCGATCCATTTGGTAGTGGCTATCAGCTTGTGCAATCTGTCATCGCTTTCGGTGCCGGAGGGTTGTATGGCACAGGACTGGGCCAGGGTGTACAGAAACTGTTTTATCTCCCTGAAGTGTTCACTGACTTTATTGCGGCCGTGATGGCTGAGGAGTTGGGGCTTGCCGGTATTCTTCTGCTGATTCTGATCTTCGCTGTATTGTTGGGGCGCGGTTTATGGCTATCCATGCATCTGGAGGACATGTTTCCCCGGCTGTTGACGCTGGGCTGTACTTTGCTGCTGGGCATCAGTTTCATCATCAATCTGGGGGCTGCGATGGGCATCCTGCCCACCAAAGGCATGCCCATGCCGTTTGTTTCCTACGGTGGAAGCGCTCTGCTCGGCAACTGTATGCTTGCCGGTATAATTCTTGGCATCCAGCGGCATCATCCGCAGAACATGCGTGCCGGGGAAGCCTCATGAAAGCCGCTCCACTGCTTTGTATCGCCGGTGGCGGCACCGGCGGCCATGTCATGCCTGCACTGGCGCTTGCCGATGCTGCAAGAGAAAAATGGAACTCGCTGGATGTGGTGTTTATCGGCGTCGAGCGGGGACTGGAAGCACGACTACTCCCCGAACGCGGAGAGACAGTGCTGCTGTTGCGTATGCACAGCATCCAGGGGGCAGCACTGATGCAAAAATTGCGTGTCTTGCTCTGGGAACTACCGAAATCGGTATTACAAATTCACCGTTACTGGAAAACACGCCGCCCCAATCTGGTTGTGGGCGTGGGCGGCTATGCAAGCACAACTGGCGTAATCGCCGCCGTGTTAAGCCGCATCCCGGTTATCCTGTATGAGCAAAATGCCGTCCCTGGCCTTGTAAATCGCAAACTGGCACCATTTTGCCAGCGCATCATGCTGGGCTTTGCTGCTGCGGCAGGCAGACTTCCATTAGCAAAATGCTCCATTACCGGAAATATTGTTAACGATTCGCTCTCCCGCGTGAACCGGCAGTTTCATCAACCCCCTCGCCTGCTGGTTCTGGGTGGCTCGCAGGGCGCACGCTTTTTGAACGAAACAGTGCCAAAAGCATGCGCCCTGCTGGTCAGCCATGGTTTGCTATTTACCGTCAGCCACATCGCCGGACCGAAACCGGATAATATCCATGCTGTAAAACAAGCCTATGCCGAAGCTGGCATTGACGTCCATGTCCTCGGCTTTTGTAACGACATGCCAGCCTTCTATACAAATGGTGACTTGCTGATTGCCAGGGCAGGTGCCATGACGGTCAGCGAAGCGGCGATGTGCGGCATGCCCAGTGTTTTCATTCCGTTGCCACACGCGGCGGACCAGCATCAACTGTACAACGCCCGCAGCATGGCAGAGCACGGTGGCGCCCGTATCGTTGAACAGCATGAGGCTTCCGTCGAACAGCTTGCTGCATCGATTAAAGCACTATTGTTTGACCGTAACGTGCTGGATGCCATGAGCCGTAGCGCACGTGACTTCGCTCCACTGGACGCAAAGAAAAAGCAACTGGCTGTCCTTGGCGAAGTGCTCGGGTCCCAGGAAAGCGACACATGAAGAATCGTGTGCAATGCATCCATTTTACCGGCATCGGTGGCATTGGCATGAGTGGTATTGCCGAGCTTCTGCACAACCAGGGCTTTGCCGTACAGGGCAGTGATCAGGCAGAAAATTCCAACATCGCTCGACTGCGCGAGCTTGGAATTCCGGTCATGATTGGACATAGCCATGAGTATTTGGGCAAGGCGCAAGTGGTTGTCGCTTCGTCAGCTATCAGCATGGATAATCCAGAGCTTGAGGCGGCGCGCAGGCAAGGTATCCCTGTTATTCCCCGCGCTGAAATGCTCGCTGAACTGATGCGCATGAAGCAGAGCATTGCCATCGCCGGCAGCCATGGCAAAACGACAATGACATCGATGATCGCCCATGGCATGGAAGCAGCCGGACTTGATCCGACCTATATTATTGGCGGCCGCCTCATTGCCACCGGTCATAATGCCCGCTTGGGCGCCAGCCCCTGGCTGGTTGCCGAGGCCGATGAAAGCGATGGCTCCTTTCTGCGGCTGTCACCAACGATGGCTGTCGTCAGCAACATTGATTCGGAACATCTGGATCATTACGGCGATTTCGACCACTTGCTTGATGCCTTCCGCCAGTTCATTAACCAAGTGCCATTTTATGGCCGCGTGATACTGCATCACGAACATCCGCACGTCGCAGCTCTGCGCGAAGGTCTGCACAAGCCCGTGACCACTTATGGCAGCAGCCCGCAGGCCGATATTCATCTGATTTCCACCATCCCCAGAAGACAGGGCCAAAGCATCCGGGTTGGCAGACGTGAAGGCGGTGAACTGGATGAATTTGAACTGGTCATGCCCGGCCGGCACAACGCTGAAAACGCACTGGCCGCCATTACCGTATTACTTGAGCTTGGCATCGATGTAGGCACCATCCGTACCGCCCTAGCCTCCTTTGAGGGCATTCAGCGCCGTTTTCAGTGTACCGCCATTGGCGAAGGCATCCTCGTTGATGACTATGCACATCACCCGTGTGAAATCCGGGCCACACTGGCCGCAGCACAGGAATGCTGGCCCGACAGTTGCCTGTCAGTCATTTTTCAGCCACATCGCTATTCGCGCACGCGAGATCTGATGGATGAATTTCTGGGGGCATTCGATACTGCCCACGAGGTGCTGCTGCTGCCCATCTATGCTGCCAGCGAAGCCCCCTTACACGGCATTACATCAGAACACCTGTGTCAGGCCATGCAATCGCGCGGGCACCGCAGTGTGAACGTGTGCGAGGACACGCAAGCGGCCAGAAAGCAGGCAGAGAAAATGCTCAAGCAGGGGCATATCGTCCTGCTGATGGGGGCAGGCTCGATTGGTACAATGGCCCAGCAACTCCGCGCCAGTGCTGAAGCCACCGGATCCAGCACAAAGGAGAAGGCCGCGTGATGGCCGTATCGGGAACAGCGGCGAGTGCCTCGGCATGGGAGAACCTGCTTGCCGGCTTCGGGCAACTGCGGCAGCAGGAGATGATGGCGCGCCACACTACGCTGGGTGTGGGTGGCCCTGCACGCTGGTTTTTCCGCCCCCACAGCCATGAAGATCTACTGGCAGCGATACAGACCATCCCTGCTGATATTTCCATCCTGCCGCTTGGACGCGGCAGCAACATGCTGGTAAGCGATGATGGTGTTGATGGCCTTGTGCTGGATTTGAGTAAACTCGATGCCATCCAAATTGAAGACAGGTACGTCACTGCTGGCACCGGAGTGCGCATGGGAAAGCTCGCCCAAACCGTGGCTCAGAACGGTCTTGCAGGTCTGGAATTCATGGCCACGGTGCCTGGTAATGTCGGCGGCGGCATCGCCATGAATGCAGGCGCCTTCGGCCAGCAGATTTCCGACACACTCGTCAGCATCGAAATCATCGAGCGGGGCAGTCGCAGCCGACAGGTGGATGCGGAAGAGCTGCATATGGCTTACCGGCGGACACAGTTGCCAGCCGGTGCGCTAGTGGTATCAGCAACATTTGAGCTGAAGAGCGACGATCCCGCAGTGATACGAAAACGCATGCGTTATATGCGCCAGACGCGAAGTACGTCACAACCATTGGCACAACCAAATTGCGGCTCCGTCTTCAAGAATCCGCCACAGGATCATGCGGCGCGACTGATCGAGGCCGCCGGATTGAAAGGCAAGCGGATCGGCGGGGCGCGGATTTCGGATATGCACGCCAATTTCATTATTAATGATGGCAACGCCACAAGCCAAGATATTCTCGAATTGATCCGCACAGCCCAGATGGAAGTGGAAGCACAATTCGATGTGCGGCTTGAGCCCGAAGTACGCATCGTGGGGCTAAGCACATGAAGGAGATGGATATGCATCGCTTCGGCCGTGTCGGGGTGCTGATGGGCGGAACCTCCAGCGAGCGTGACATCTCACTGTGTTCCGGGAATGCCATGCTGGAGGCGCTACAGCGCGTCGGCATCCAGGCCGTTGGCGTTGACCTGACCTGTGACTGGCCCGGGCAAATTCGGCAGGCAAACATTGATACGGCAGTGATTGCCCTGCACGGCACATGGGGCGAAGACGGCTGTGTGCAGGGTCTGCTGGAAATCATGAATATCCCATACACCGGCGCAGGCGTCACAGCGTCCGCTTTGTGTATGAACAAGCCGCTGTGTAAGACCGTGCTGAATGGAGCCGGGCTGAAAACTCCCGTAGATATCCCGATCCATGCACATGGTCCGATGCGGTATCCAGTCATCATCAAGCCTGTCGCCGAAGGCTCCAGCGTTGGGTTATATATGCTCGCATCAAAAGCCGACTGGGCGGCATTGGCGATTAACGATACATCCGGCTGGATGGCGGAAATGCCGGTGAATGGTGTGGAGGTGGCCGTATCCGTGCTTGATGGGAAGGCCTTGCCGCCGGTAGAAGTTGTACCAAAATCAGGAATCTACGATTTCGAATCAAAATACACGCAAGGCGCCACCGAATATTTCTGCCCGGCCAGGATTCCGTCTGAAACACTCAAGCTCTGCATGCAGCGGGGTGAAGAAGCTGCCGCAGCGACCAGTTGCCGGGGGGCGCCCAGGGTTGACATGATCGTAACTGATGGCGGTGAACCCCTGATTCTTGAGATCAACACTATCCCGGGTATGACGGAAACAAGTCTGCTACCGAAATCGGCATCTGCCGCTGGCATTGATTTCGAAACACTGTGCCTGCGCATTCTTGAAGCAGCCACGCTGGACATGATAAACCATACGCATGGGAGGAAAACTGCATGAGCCGTACCAACCTCCGACGCCCGCCCGCAAAGCCGAAGCGAAAGCTGTGGAATATGTGGCGCAAGCACACCATATGGCTCAGTGGTGTTACTGCCATATTGATACTTGCTGGAGGAACAGGTTTCTGGCTTAACCGTGAGCTAAGCGTTACCCACTGGGATATTTCCGCGCCAGCTGAGTTGATCCGACCCATCGAACAGCAACTAATTGCCATGCCCAAACTGGACTTTCTGCATTCGCGTCCGGCATCTGTGCGCACAGCGCTGATGCAATCGATCCCCGATATAGCTGAAGTGCATGTAAAGCGAATATTGCCCGACGCGCTTTATATTCAGGCTCACGCACGTGTGCCGATTGCACTGTGGCAGGATGAGGATGGCGCCATTCGTCTGGTTGACAGGCATGGGCATGCCTACCGGGAAACACGTTTCGGGGAGATTCATGATCTGCCTGTTCTGCGCCTGCCGCAACAATATCTTGCCAAGGCAAGTGCCTTACTCATCACACTTAGGCAACAGGATGCGGGGCGTTATGCGCATATAAGTGAGCTCGCCAGCACACATGACAGCTGGAAGCTTTATTTTGAACGCGGCCAATACTGGATGATACCGCATACGGCCGAAGCAATGCAGCAGCGTGTAAAAAATCTCATCGCCCTGCTTAGCCAGCCGCGCTGGCGCAATAAAAAATGGCGGGTTGATGCACGCATGGAAACTCGCTGGTTTATTCGACCAGCAAAACAGGAGGGGGTGATTTAATGCCCAAGCACGATCAAGTATTGGTTGGACTGGATATCGGAACCAGCAAAATTGCCTGCGTGGTGGCTGAATCGTCACCGGATGGTAAACTCGATGTCATCGGCATCGGCACGCACCCGTCCCGCGGATTGCGCAAGGGTGTAGTCGTCAATATTGAAAGCACCGTTGAATCCATTCGCCTGGCAGTGGAAGAAGCTGAACTGATGGCGGGTGTAGACATTCAGTCTGTTTTTACCGGTATCGCCGGTAGTCATATTCGCGGTTATAACAGCCATGGCGTTGTCGCCACTAAAAACAATGAAGTCGCCCGTGAGGACGTAGATCGGGTGATTGACGCTGCCCGGGCCATGAATATCCCTGCCGATCAGAAGATTCTGCATATTCTGCCGCAGGAATACATCATCGATCACCAGGACGGTATCCGCGAACCCATCGGCATGAGCGGCGTCCGCCTTGAAGCAAAGGTTCACATCATCACCGGCGCAGTTTCTTCGGCACAAAATATTATCAAGTGCTGTAACCGGTGCGACCTGGACGTTGCCGATATGGTGCTGGAACAGGTCGCTTCCAGCGAAGCCGTTCTACTCCAGGATGAAAAGGATATCGGCGTTGTACTGATCGATATCGGCGGAGGCACCACAGATATCGCCGTTTTTCTCGATGGTGCTATCCGGCATACCGCTGTCATCCCGATAGGTGGCGATCACCTCACAAATGATCTGGTCGTGGGACTGCGCACATCGGCGCGTGAAGCCGATCAGCTGAAGAAAAAATATGGCGCCTGCATGGTTTCCGTGGTTTCACCCGAAGATCAGGTTGAAGTTCCAAGTGTGGGCGGACGGCCACCGCGGCCCATGCCACGGCAGGTCATGGCCCAGATTCTGGAGCCACGTGTCGAGGAACTGTTTGAAATGATCAAGACAGAATTGCAGCGATCCGGTTATCAGGAACTGGTCGCAGCAGGCCTAGTGCTGACAGGCGGCAGCAGCTTGCTGGACGGCATGACGGAATTGGCCGAGGAAATGTTCGATATGCCGGTTCGTATGGGCAGGCCGCATGGCGTAGGCGGGCTTGTGGATGTGGTCTCCAGCCCGATTTATGCCACCGGCGTCGGTTTGATTCTGTATGGGCAGCGGTACCGGCAACAGCCCCCCATACAGCAATCAGGACAACACATGTTTTCCAGGGTTTGGGAGCGCATGCGTAACTGGTTCGGGGATACCGTTTAAGGTAGGAAAAAGTAGCAAAAGGAAATACAAATACAGGAAATAACAAACAGGAGGATATCATGACAACTTTATACACATTTGAGGATACATCAGGACAAACTGCAAACATCAAGGTGATTGGCGTCGGCGGCGGTGGCGGTAATGCCTTGAACAATATGATCACCCAGAATCTGCGCGGTGTTGATTTCATCGTCGCCAACACAGACGCGCAGGCAATTGAACAGAGCAAAGCGGACAGCAAACTACAACTGGGCACACATATCACACGTGGACTCGGCGCGGGTGCTGATCCACAGGTCGGACGTGAATCAGCTGAAGCCGAACGCGAACACCTGCGAGAGTTCATGCAGGACACGGATATGGTATTCATCACGGCTGGCATGGGTGGCGGAACGGGTACCGGCGCCACGCCTATTATTGCGGAAGTCGCGCACGAGATGGGTGTATTGACTGTTGCTGTCGTGACCAAACCGTTCAACTTTGAAGGTAAGCGGCGTATGCGTCAGGCCGATGCCGGCATTGCTGAACTCCGCAAACATGTGGATACGCTGATCACGATTCCGAATCAGAAATTGATTGGGGCGGTCGGCAAGAACACCAGCATGCTGGAGGCCTTTCGCAAGGCTGATGACGTGCTTCTGCAAGCTGTAAGAGGCATAGCCGAGCTTATTACCCACACCGGCTATATGAATGTGGACTTCGCCGATGTGAAGGCAGTAATGAGAGAAACACGCGGTATGGCCATGATGGGTTCCGGCGTAGCAAGCGGTGAGAGCCGGGCCTGTGAAGCTGCCGAAAGAGCAATCTCCTCACCGTTGCTTGAGGATGTCGATATCCACGGTGCGCTTGGTATTCTCGTCAATGTCACCGGCAACGAGGACATGACACTGGCCGAATACGATGAAGCGGTATCCATCATTCATAATATGGCTGATGATGATGCCAACATTATCTGCGGCATGGTTTACGATAAGGATGCCGATGATGAAATCCGTGTAACTGTAGTGGCGACAGGCCTATCGGGTGAGACTCCGGTCAAAGTCATACCGGTCACCGACAGCGCCAGAGAGCCGTTTAAAATGCCACGGATTCCGATCAGCGGTATGGGTGGCATTGCCTCCCAGCAGGAACAGGGCGCAGTCGCACAAGCACAGCTTTTCGGGCATAACGAAGCATATGATGAAGAGCAGCTTGCCGTACCGACCTGGATTCGCCGCCAGGCTGATTAGAAATCAGGCACAGGCATGAGAAAGGGCACATAACAATTGAAGACTTGATATCCCATGGCACAATAGCGCCGGTGGCATTACGGTTGGAAATGGAATTGTGCTTTGGATCACGTACAGCAACTCTGCCTGTACCTAACGTTTGGCGCAGGTGCATGAAACAGACTTGTTTGGTAGGCTTGCACGGAGGGCGTTTATGATACCACAAAGAACCCTGGACCATTCCATACGCTGTAGCGGCATCGGACTTCACTCGGGACGAAAGATTGAGCTCGTTCTGAATCCGGCGCCCGAAAATACCGGTATCACGTTCTGCCGCTCTGATAAGGGCATCACCATTTCGGCCAGTGCGGGCAATGTTACTGACACCCGCATGTGTACAACTATTGGCCAGGAAGACGCTTGCATCTCCACCGTAGAACATCTGCTTTCTGCACTGGCGGGCCTGGGCATCGATAATGCTCACATTGAAGTGGATGGCCCGGAAGTTCCCATCATGGATGGCTCATCCGCACCTTTTGTATTCCTGATTCAATGTGCCGGTATCTGCGAACAGTCTGAAGCCAAACGCATTATGCGCATCAGGAAAAAGGTGAAAGTCAAAGACGGTAACAAGCACTGTGCGCTGTACCCGTCTGGCGGTTTCAAAATCTCCTATCTCCTGGATTATGATCATCCACTGTTACGTGAACGCAAAATCAGCGTGGACTTTTCGCGCCAGGCATACACACGCGAGATCAGCCGAGCCCGGACGTTTGGTTTTCTGCATGAAATTGAAGCACTTCAGAAAGCAGGGCTTGCCTTGGGTGGATCGCTGGAAAATGCCATTGTTCTCGATGCCTTTCGTGTCGTCAATGAAGGCGGCCTTCGCTATGAAGACGAATGTGTGCGCCACAAGATCCTGGATACGCTGGGAGACCTGTCGCTGGCCGGCTTTCCTATCGTCGGGGCTTTCGAAGGAGAACGTACGGGCCATGAAATGAATCACCGACTTGTAACCACACTGCTTGCTGACCCTTCAAATTTCACCATAGAAGCACTTACACGGGAAGAAGTTATTGCATCAGTTCATGCTGGAGAGGCTGCACCGCAGGGCGCCTGAGCACCCTGCTTTCTACCTCCTGCTTTCGAACAAACACTATTTGCTCTCCAGTACATAAACACTGTCCCAGTCTTCAGCAGGTGGCGCTTTCCGGAACTCCCTGACCCGCTGCAGCATGACCTCGCAGGGTCCGTCATCCGGGTTGGCTACATAAAGATCGGCCAAACACTTTTCGGCCTCCGTAAAATTCCGCTTGCTCATCATTTCCCATGCTTTTTCATAGTTGCGGCATAGCTCGGTCTGTTCTTTTGTCACCTGCTCGCGCTTGCCCATTGGTTGATAGATATCCACAGTCTGGGCCCGCCCGACCACACGCACACGGTCAATGAATCGTGCAGCGACCTGGTCACGGATAAGAAGGTAGCTGTCCCGGCTGATCAGAATCGGTGTGCTGTAAACCTTGCATACGCCCTCCAGCCGGGAGGCCAGATTGGCATGGTCTCCCATAATGGTGTAATTCATCCGTCTGTGTGTGCCCATATTTCCCACGACCATCTGTCCGCTGTTGATACCAATGCGGGTATGTACTACGGGATAATTGTCCTTCGCCCACTGTTTCCTCATGGTATGCAACGTCTGCTGTTGCTCAAGTGCCGCCAGAACGCAGCGGCTGGCGTGATCGGGCATATCCAGTGGTGCGCCAAAAAAGGCAATAATGGCATCACCTTCGTACTTATCGATAGTACCGCCATGCTTGAGAATAATATCGCTCATAGCCGTTAAATACTGGTTCAGAAAATGAACCAGCGCCTGCGGTTCAAGTCCTTCGGCAAAAGATGAGAAACCGGCGATATCGGAAAACATTGCTGTCAGATGACGCTCCTCCCCACCAAGGGATAGGGATTCCGGGTGCTTGGCCAGCCTTTCAACAACCTTGGGAGCAAGGTAATATGAAAACGCCTCATGGATAAATGCGCGTTTCCTGGATTCGATTACATATTCGAACAGGGTGATAGGCACTGTAGCCAACAGCACAGCAAGCAACAGATAAGTCACTTTCAACCACAAAGCGTACGTGGAAAACAGCCATAACGACAACACCACAAGCAGCATTGGCACGCCAATAATGCTCAGGCTCTGCAATACCGCCCCCCGCCGATAGACCATACGCCCGCACAGCAAGCCGAGCAGCAATACCGCAAACAGCTCGGAAATCTCCAGCACTTGTGGCCGTTTAATTTCTTCAGCATTCAGAATATTCGCCATTGCGGTGGCATGGCCTTCCACGCCAGGGAATATGGCATCAAACGGACTGGGACGGTAATCAAAAACACCAACGGCAGTTACACCAAGCAATACAATCGCATCCTTGAACAGAGCAGGATCAACATCGCCAGCCATCACATCGGCAGCCGGTATGTGAGTGAAAGTCTGCCCCGGACCATAATGATTCAGAAACATGCTGCCGCTTTGGTCCACGCGAATATCGCGATCTCCCAAATATATGCGTTCAACGCCTGCTTCATCAATGATCACAGACATCGGCGGCCAGCCCAGTGCCACCCGCAGTGTCTGCAGATCAAGGCCGGGATAAATATAACCGTCGAGTTCAGCAATCAGCGGAATCCGGCGGACTGTGCCGTCTGTATCGGGAAAGAAATTAAAAAAACCTGCCGCATCCGCAGCCTGGGAAAAGCGGGGCAGATTGCCTTCGATGGCAGCCATGCGGGGAACATATAAAACCCTTCTGCCACTGATCTCGGCTGTCATCGCAGATGATTGCAGCATTTCAGACTCGCGGGCTAGGTTGGCTTGCGTTAATACAGGCACATCTGCGCCATATGGGTAAAAAAAGTATCCCAGAACGATACGGTCGCGATATTTTTCCAGCAGCTTTTCAAAGACCGCGTCCATATCACCAAGCTGTTGATGGCGTTTTAACCATGTCTGGGCAGACTTGCCCTCTTTTCCTGCTTTATCAAGCAGACGCAGGCTTTCACTAATCGGGTTTTCCTGCGCTTCTGAAAACATGATATCGAAACCGAGCACTGCCGCACCGTACTCTCCAAGAATACGGTCGACGATCTTCCCAAGCTTGTCTCTCGGCCAGGGCCAGTGTCCGACTTCGCTTAATGAATCGTTATCAACTGCAACGATAATAACGCGTTGATCCGGCTGTTTTACGCCACGCGCCTGAAAACGATAATCCAGCGAAGCCAGTTCCACCTGCTCGATAAAAGGCGGCTGTATAATGGCAATAAAAAAGGCCACTGCAGACATGACCACAACCAGTGGAAACCCGAACCAGTGCTGATGCCGTTCAATAAATCCTGCAATCGCCTGCAGCAAAAACCCCTCCCCGGTGCATTTATGTGCGCCTGAAGAGCGAGAGTAGCGGAGCTACCGAAAAATGAAAATGAATCCTATTTTATAAAGCACTCACCATATGTATCTGGTGGCTGTTAATCGAGGCGGGTTTTTTCTTCCTGTTCCTGGGCGGTTTTACAATCAATACACAGCGTCGTCACCGGGCGGGCCTGCAAGCGCTTCACGCTGATATCACCACCGCATGATTCACATATGCCAAATTCGTTGTCCTTGATGCGGATGATTGCCTGGTCAATTTTCTTGATCAGCTTGCGCTCGCGATCTTTGATGCGAAGATCAAAATTGCGATCCGTTTCCATGCTGGCCTGATCCGTCGGGTCGGGGAATGCATTCTGTTCTTGCTCGTGCATGGCATGCATATTCCTGTTCTGGCCCTCTTCCAGTTCAGACTTCCAGCCCTTAAGCTGCTCCTCAAACTGTGCCAGCTGCTTCTTGTTCAGTGCCATGCAAAACCCCCAGAAAAATATGGCTTCTGCTATCAATGATAGCTGTTGATGGTACCATACTCCGTAAAAAGGCGCGAACCTTAGCGATTTGCATCCATGGTGTAAATGCGGTTTTCATTCACACAAGCAGGCAAAAGTGCCTGTGCCATTTCCGGGCCAGGCTTTGCTGCGCCGGAAGCCTGCTGATCAGGGTATCCAGATTCACCGTTAACAGCCCCGTTCCACATGGATTAATGGCAGCAAACCACGTCTGGTCGACGGAAAGATTCAATGCCATGCCATGATAAGCCACGCCGTGTAACACACGGATCCCGATGGCTGCGACCTTGGCGCTATCCACCCATATGCCGGGAAAACCGCATTTACGTACCGAGACAACTTTTATTTCGTACAGCATATTCATACAAGACTGCTCCAGTAACGACACATAGTCCCGTACTCCAAACCCACGTCTTCGCAGATGCAGGACCGGATAGAACATCAGTTGGCCGGGGCCGTGAAAGGTCGTTTCGCCACCACGATCCGTCCTGATCAGAGGCGCCGGAAGCTTTGCCCCCAATCGATTATCGATACCCCGTTTCCCTGTTGTATAGACAGGCCCATGCTCACAGGCCCATATGACTTCACTTGCACGGCCGTCGGCGACGGCCCTTGCTCTCTCCTGCATCCGCTGCCACATCGGCTGATAGGGCTGACACCCCAACCATTCGAATACAGGCGATGACATATCCAAGGTCATGGGGCCATGCTAGGCACAGATAGCTAGGCATCAATTGTTGTGATTGGGGTCACAGTTAAAAAAATCTAAGTATTCAATAATATTAAGAAATAAAACACCTGTTCTGATGTTCATTTGTTGCGGGTGAGGAGGAGATCATGAAAAGACAGCTGGTGCTTTCGACCATGTTCATCGCTTTGCTCGCTACCTTCATTCTGGATATGATATCAAAAAGCAAGTTATTCAAAGCTATTGATGCCAGCTTTATCCAGAGCTGACAGGGCAGTAAGCCAAAAGAAGCTGTGGGATTCTAAAGCAGACAGAGTATTCAGACTATCCCTCATAGGCAGAGGTAAGCCTTCATTCCTTGCAAATGCTGGCAACATCTCTTGTTCAGTATTTCGTCAGCGAGCCATCCACATCATCAATCCAGCGCAGAATGCCTCCAGCCAGGTTCTTCACTTGCGTATAACCCTTGGATTGCAGGAACTCAACAGCCTGCGCCGAACGGCCGCCCATTTTGCAGTGAACAACAACATCCTTGTCCTTCGGAATCTCGGCGTAGCGCTGCGGCAACTGGCCCAGTGGAATCTCCCAGGTACCGTCAATACGGCAGATATCCAGTTCGAATGGCTCACGTACATCCAGCACAAACAGTTCCGGATTCTCATCCAGCATCGCCTTCAACTGCTTCGGTGTAATATCATAATCGGCCAAGACTTCTTCCTCCTCTGTTGTTTCAGTTGGTGGCAGCCCGCAGAATTGCTCATATTCCACAATTTCATGGATTGTAGGATGCTCTCCGCAGGCCGGACATGCGGGATCGCGCCGCAGGTTCACCTCGCGGAAATGCATATCCAGCGCATCATACAACATCAACCGGCCTGACAATGTGCGGCCCTTACCCAGAATAATCTTCACCGCTTCGGTTGCCTGAATAACGCCAATGACACCGGGGAGAACACCCAGCACGCCACCCTCGGCACAGGATGGCACCAAACCTGGCGGTGGCGGCTCGGGATACAGGCAACGGTAGCATGGGCCGTCGGCATGGTTGAACACTGTCACCTGTCCCTCAAATTGAAAAATCGAGGCATAGATCAAAGGCTTGCCTTCCAGCACACAGGCATCATTGACCAGATAACGTGTCGGGAAGTTATCGGTGCCATCGATAACCATGTCATAGCCGCGCACGATCTCCCGAACATTGTCACGCCGGATGCCCTCACCATGCAGCTTCACTTCCAGGTGGGGATTGATGCCAATCAACTTGTCGCGTGCCGACTCTACCTTCGAACGGCCAATGTCACTTGTCGAATGTGCGATCTGGCGCTGCAGATTGGACTCATCCACCACATCAAAGTCCACCAGGCCGATGACACCTACACCAGCTGCCGACAGATACAGGCTGATAGGGCTGCCCAAGCCACCAGTGCCAACACACAGCACACTTGCCTGCTTGAGCTTCTCCTGCCCCTCCAAGCCAACCTGGGGCAGAATAATATGGCGGTTAAAACGCGCCAGTTCCTCGGGGCTTAAAATATCCAGCATTGCTTACCTCTCTGATCTGCTGCGGAAAGTATACACGCCTAGCATGACAGCATCCTGAAATATATTCAGGAACCATGCAGAAACGATCTGACTCGGAAGCAGCATAAACATTTGCTATGATGGACCAAAATCACGGCTACAGGGATATTTGCCATGAAAAAACTCCGGGTCCTCATGTACAATAATATTGGCTCTTACCCGGAAGCAGCCATGGAGGATGGTATGTCCGCGGAGGCTTTCGCCCGGGATATGAGCTTCCTGGCCACCAACGGTTATCAGGTGGTAGGCCTGGATGTGGCTATGCAGCGTGCCGCAGGAAAGCAGCCCCTTCCAGAAAAGCTGCTGGCATTAACATTTGATGGCGGCTACAGGGACGTACTTAAAGCAGTAGCTCCTGTGTTAAAGCAGCATAATTTTCACGCCACTTTCTTTGTCAGCCCCCATCATGTCGGGAAATCGCTGACTGTAGGTGGCGTGAAAATCCCTTGCCTGGACTGGAACGGAATCCAGCAACTTGTGGATGTGGGGCACGAAATCGGTGCCTACACCTTATCCGGCAAGAACTTTCACCCGGAGAATAAGGAAATGGAAAAGCGGCTTATTGCAGACATTAATTTTGCAGCCAGGACATTCCCGCAACAACTGGGAAGAGCGCTGCGTTTTATCTCCGTACGCGAAGGCATTCCCGGCAGCCAGGTGTTAAAGGCCCTGAAAGAGGCTGGTGCGGAGGGCTTCTTCACGAAATGCCCCACCAAGCGCCGGCCCAACCGCTACTGCATGGGCAGAATCCAGGTTGACGATGACGATCCGAATATCTTTCTCATCAAGATTTCCCGGAATTATCTGCGCTTCAAGGATTCGCGCTCATGGCGCTATTTGCGCAAATATAAGGTGGACCGGCTGGCGCACATGATCTCGGATCATGTCAATGCACGCCGGCAGAAAAAGCAGGTTGGCCACTGAAGAGAGCCTGCAAACCTTTAAGCCGCTCTTTCATTAAAATTCCTTTAGAAAACAATCTCTTACAGTGTAATCTGGATCACATTCACCGCCGCCCCGCTTGCTCATCCTGCCGTATGTCCGAAAGGATAAATTCGCCGAACAGATTGAACCGGCACAACAAAGGAGGCATCACATGAACAAGCTACTTGCTTTCGCTGCAGCCTTTACCACGCTTTATACTGCGGCGTTTATCCACATCGCTTTCAAGAGCTTTGATTATTCCTGATACAGTCAGCGGGATATGATGCGATTCACAGCGGCAGGCGAAAGTTACGATTTTCGCCTGCCGCTAGTGTTTCAGCGTTCACTTCCCTGCTCCAGACGCATCTTGACATAAGCCATGGCCTCGGCGGCGGCCCTGTGCATCAGGGGTTCCAGAAACGGTGTAAGCAAAAATTCCAGCAACGGATTCTGAAAGCGATATTCCATGCTGAAACACACCTCGGTGCCCATCCTGGTAGGCCGCAAATCATAACCGCCGGCATTGGGCTGGCCGCTCAGCGACTTCCAGGCAAAGCGACGGGGGCGGTTGCGCTCGGTTACCACCCCTTCCCATGACAGTTCAATCCCGGCCACCACAATGCTCCAGCGATAGGTTTCCGGCCCGGTCGGTGTGACCTCTTTGAGCAGAGAAACATAGGCCGGGAAATCCTCTACCCGGGTAATCAGATCAAACACAGCCTCCGGCGAGGCTGCAATTTCCACCCGCTTCTCAATAACCGGCATGAGTAATTTCGGGCGAGAACACGTCAGGCTTCATAAATGCTGCGTACAGCTGCCGGTTCGCAGAGCAGCAGCACATCACAGCCTGCGCCCAGTGCACGTTTTGCAGCCCGAACAATATCCCCTCCCGCGCCCTTCATGCACAGATCGTCGCTCCAGATATGGCCCGTAAAGCCGAAGCGCCTGCCAAGTATTTCCTGTACCCAGAACGACGAAAAGGTTGCCAGCTGCTCCCCAACATCTGTATAGATCACATGTGCAGTCATGACATGCGTGAGGCCCTGCCGGATCAGGGCATGAAAGGGTTCGGCCTCGATGAGCAGCGTGTCCAGCCCGGCGGCGACCCGCGGCACCTCTACATGTGAATCGGCATTTGCACGTCCATGACCGGGGAAATGCTTGCCCACGGCCGCAATCCCCGCCGCCTGCAATCCCTGCATGCAGGCGGCGCCCAGCTCGGCGACCACGCGCGCGTCAAAGGCATAGGCGCGCTCGCCGATAATCTCGTGGCCCCCGGCATGAAAGACATCCAGTACTGGCGCACAGTTGTGCGTGAAGCCGAGCGACTTCAATGCCATGCCGGTTTCATGTGCATCTTCATAAACCGCCCGCATCGCGGCAGCCGGATCGGACTGATAAAGCGCGCCATAGGCCGCCGCACTCTTCCTCTGGTTGAACGGCGGCCAGGGAATGCGGTTCACCCTGCCCCCTTCTTCATCAACCACGGCCCATATTTCCTGACCGGCACAGTCACGTACCGCATCCAGCAAAGCCATTAACTGTTCAGGTTGCTCAATGTTGCGCGCAAACAGGATGACGCCTCTCGGCGGCTGCTCCCGCAGCCATCGGCGTTCCTCTGCCGTCAGCACCGGCCCCTGCAGGCCAATCACGAGATGTGCATGCATCAGCCTGTATCCATCCGCACATCCAACCTGTCACGCAGCGTATCCCCGAGAAGGTTCACAGCCATGACCAGCGCAAACAGGGTCAGGCCCGGCCAGATCACCAGCATCGGGGAAACCAGCATCAGCCTCGTTCCTTCCCGGATCATCGTACCCAGCGAGGCATCCGGCGGCTGCACGCCCACACCCAGAAACGACAAGCCCGCCTCGCCGATGATCACCGCCGCCAGACCGAAACTGGCCTCCACCAGCAGGGGTGCGGCAATATTGGGCAACAGGTGCCGCATCGCGATATAACCTGCCCCCGAACCACTGGCCAGAGCGGCTTCGACATAGGGCACATTCTTCAGTGAACGCACCTGGGCGCGTGCCAACCGTGCAAAACCGACCCAGCCCACCGCCACCAGCGCCATAATCAGATTATCCACGCCCGGCCCCAACATGGCCGCCAGCGCAATCGCCAGCAGAATCCCGGGGAAGGACAGCACGATATCGGCCAGCCGCATCAGCAATACATCAGGCCAGCCGCCAACCCAGCCGGCCAGCATGCCGATGGCAATGCCGGCAATACCCCCCAGCAACACAACGCTGATACCCACTGCGAATGAAAGCCGCAGCCCCTCGGCCAGTCTGGCAAGCACATCGCGCCCCAACGCATCGCAGCCCAGGGGATGCGCCGAACTTACGCCGGCCAGCACCGCGTCCAGGTCCACTGCATGACCGTCCGTACCCAGCCATGCCCCGGCCAGCAAGACCAGCGCCGGCAGTAGTAGACACAAACCCATCCCCAGCGCCGCCGGCCTAGACATGTCGCTGCCTCGGATCAAGCCACAGGCCCAGAATATCCGCCATCAGATTGGCCACCACATAGAACGATGAAATGATCAGAATGCATCCCTGCACCAGCGGATAGTCGCGCTGCTGGATGGCCTCGATGGTCAGCAGGCCGAGGCCGGGCCAGTCAAACACCGTTTCGGTAATCACCGCCCCGCCCAGTACCGCACCCATCTGCAATGCAAACATCGTCACCACCGGTACGGCTGCCAGACGGGCCGCATGTCGCCACCATATCGTCCGTTCGGGAACGCCCATGGCGCGGGCCGTGCGCATCGCATCGCTGGCCATCGCCTCCAGCCAGCTTGAACGCGCCATACGGGAAAGCACCGCCGCCAGCGCCGTGCCCAGTGTGACGGCCGGCAATACGATGCTGCCGGGCTGATCCATACCGGAGACCGGCAGCCATCCCAGGCCCACGGCAAAGACAAGCATCAGCACCGGCCCCAGCCAGAAATTGGGAATGGATACGCCGATCAGGGAAAAACTCATGGCCGCCATGTCTTTTGCGGATCTGGCATGGCGTGCCGCCCAGTAGCCCAGCGGCAGCGCCAGAATCAGGGCTAGCAACAGACTCATACCGGCCAGTTGTGCCGTGGCCGGCAGGCGTTCGCTGATGCGCGTCCACACATCACGATGATCCACCAGACTCTGCCCCCAGTCACCCATGGCAATACCGGCAAGAAAATGGCCGTACTGTACCGGCAGCGGCTCATTCAGGCCCAGCTGTTGTCGCAACTGTTCACGATCCGCCGGCAGAGCCGTTTCGCCAAGCAGCGCATCCACCGGATCACCCGGCACCAGATGCAACAGCAGGAATACCAGTGTGGCCACGCCAAGCAACGTAGGCAGCGCCTGCAACAGGCGTGCAAAGATCATGCGTCCCAACATGCTGACAGGCTAACGGCCTGCCATGGAAGAAAGAAGCCCCGAGATACCGCCCCACCGACCTATCGGAGACTTGCCATATCAAAATGCCGGCATCATTCTCTCATGCCATGCCGCAGCACTTTGATCAGAGCGAAATCGACAAATTCGAGGCGATTGCCGCCGAATGGTGGAATCCGGATGGCCGCTTCAAACCGCTGCACCGCATCAACCCGCTGCGCCTGGATTACATTGCCGGACATATCGAACTTGCAAATGCCAGGGTGCTGGATGTCGGCTGCGGCGGCGGTCTGCTGGCTGAGGGAATGGCGCAGCGTGGCGCGGATGTCACCGGTATTGATCGCTCGCAAAAGGCCCTGGCCGTGGCTGAGGCCCATGCCGGCCGAAGCGGCGTCAACGTGCGTTATGAAAACAGCGATGCCGAAACATGGGCTGAAGACCATACCGCCTGTTATGATGTGGTGACCTGTCTGGAGGTGCTGGAGCATGTGCCGGATGTGCCCCGCACGGTTACCGCCTGCGCAACCATGCTGAAGCCCGGCGGCGCCTTTTTCTTCGCCACACTGAACCGCACCCCTAAATCCTATGTCATGGCCATCATCGGCGCTGAATACATCATGGGCTGGCTGCCGAAGGGAACCCACCAGTACAGCCATTTCATCCGCCCGTCTGAAATGATATCCGCCATACAGGCGGCCGGCCTGAAACCTGAAGACATGCGCGGCATGTCCTACCGGATGTGGCTGGACCGTTTTGTCCTGTCCCATGACCTCGACGTGAATTATCTCGGCATGGCCCGGCGGCCGGCCTGACCATACAGTTGCTAGACGCCTGAGAAATAAGGGCTAGATTCGCCGGCCATGATGCGGCTTCCGCCAGTCCTGCTGTTATCCCTGTCGCTGTTCGTCCCCATCGCTGCAGCTGAGGGCACGGATATCACCGCAGATGAGCTTACGCGGGATGCGAGCGGCGTGGTTGTAGCCAGCGGCAATGTCATTATCCACCGCAAAGGCGGCACATTACATGCCGATGAAGTGCGTTATGACATCCAACAACATCAGATCCAGGCCCGTGGCCATGTCGTCATTGAATCACCCAGGGCCGTAATTCGCGCCGATTCGGCCCAACTGGATACGGAAACAAAGCAGGGATTCATGCAAGAGGCCGTCATCATCCTGCCTGACGGGGAGCGCCTTTCCGCAGCGAAGGTGGAGCGCGTCAACGATCACACCTACCATGCCAAAAATATTCGCTTTACGGCCTGCCCGACGGACGATGAGGCCTGGAACCTTGCCGCTGCCGAGGCCACGCTGGATCAACAGGCGGGCGAGCTGACAGCACGCCACACACGTTTCGAGACCTATGGAATCCCGGTGCTTTACAGTCCGTACTGGCAACAGCCGCTGCGGCGCATGTCCGGCTTTCTGGTTCCCCGCGTGGGTGTGGGCAAGCGCCGGGGCACGGAAATTGCCATCCCCTACTACCTTGCGCCTTCACCCGACTGGGATGCCAC
>JBHHXG010000007.1:0-36127 GCA_046756985.1 Mariprofundaceae bacterium
AACGGAATCCCATACACTTTTTCGACTCATTAATGATGCCCACAATAGTTTAGGCGATGCTGTGTTCGGTATTGTCAGCGGGCTGGGCGATGGGCTGATTATTGCGTTGGCCTGTACGCTGTTGATGCTGTTCCGTCTGCGTTTGGGAATAGTGGCCCTTACTGCATTCATAGCTTCAGGTCTGATCGCGCAACTGCTGAAACGTATTTTTGATATGCCGCGGCCACCGGCGGTTCTGGAAAACGTGCATGTGCTGGGCGCGCCATTGACGGCGCATAGCTTTCCGTCCGGGCATGCGACATCCGACGGTGTGGTGATTCTGGCGGCGTTTCTGCTCTGGGGAGTGAAAGACTGGCGGACGTGGGCGGCTGCCAGCGTGTTTGCGCTTGCCGCCTACGGGCGGATTTACGGCGGCGTGCATTTTCCGCTGGATGTAGCAGCGGGTCTGATTGTTGGCATGGCCTGCATGTGGGCTTTGTGGCAATGGTCGGCCGGCTGGCCCGTGGCACGGTGGGAATCCTCGCCGTGGGCATGGAAGATTCCGGGTCTGGCGGCAGCGATTCAGGCGGCGGTGCTGGGGCTGGGCTATCATGTGCAGCCGTCAACAGCGCAGCCATTGGCACTCATGATTCCTGTAATGGCGCTGGTGACTCTGATGCAGGCCTGGAGGGGGAAGTTTGGAAACCAAAGTTCATTTTGAGCAACTGGACAGGCCGGATCGCGTGGAGGGCATTGCCCGCCTGCTGCTTAAGCGCGGCAGACTGATGCCGCATGTGCTGGTGCTGTGCCAGGACGACACGTTCATGGTCAGCCTGGATGAGCGGCTGTGGACCATTCACCCCGAGTCCTTTCTCGCCCACGGCGTGGCCGGTGAGGATCAGGAAAGCAATGCCGGGCAGCCGATCCTGCTGTCGCGGAGCGTCATTCATGACAATGATCCACAGGTGCTGATCAATGGCGGCATTGAAGTGCCGCCGCAACTGGATGGCTTCGCCCATATTGTGGATTTTGTGGATGCCTGGGATGAAGGGCTCAAGCAGGCAGCGCGCGAGCGTTTCCGCACTTACCGGCAGCTGGGTATGGACCCATCCTATCTGGGCAGTAGCAACGAATAATGTACTGTAGCTTTGCCGAACGTATGCGGTGCACGTAACATAGCGCCAATGGCAGAAAAATCCGATATTGAAGATATTCTGGATAAACTCGACCGCCTGCTGAAGGAAGGTACAGACGGCAATGATGAACCTGCTGATGAGCACGCGGAAGAACAGGCTCAGGCAGCAGAGGAAGAACAACCGGCGGAGTCAGAAGAGGCGTCCGAAACAGAAGACCGCCATGCACAAGAGGATGCAGATCGCGAAGATGCTGAAGCGGAAACTGCATCAAAAGCCGATGAAATCTTTCATACGGAAGAGAGCGTAGCCGGAGAAAGCCAGGAAGAGGTACAGGAGCCGGAGGAAACGGGGCAGAGCGCAGGAGACAGGCCGGAAGAGGTTAAGCACGTTGTGCTCACTGAAGCGATGCTGGTGGATAATGCGCAGAGTGCCTTGCCTTTTGGCTCCGGGCAGCACAGCGAACCGGAGCATGCTGCAGGGAAAGGTGATGCAAAGGCGATTTCCGGAGCGGGTGATCGTCGGTCGGAAGCAGAGCCATCCGGTGACTGGGTTGCCACGGTGAGCGAAGCGGTTTTACAACGGCTAAATAAGGTTTTGCCGCAGTTGATTCATGAAGCAATGGCTAAATATGGTCCCTATGATGGCAACCCGTCATCGGAAGCCAGGGACCAGAATTCACAGATAGATTCAGATACAGAGAGATAAAGGAAACAGAGATGAGCAGTCATGCCCCCGAGCTTGCCAAGGCCTATGATCCACAGGCAGTGGAGCCTGCTGTCAGCGAACAGTGGCTGAATTCGGATGCCTTTACGCCGCAACAGGCGGACGATGCCTATTGCATCGTGATCCCACCGCCGAATGTAACCGGCAGCCTGCATATGGGGCATGCCTTTTCCTATACGTTGCAGGATATTCTGATTCGCTTTAACCGTATGCAGGGTAAGGCAACTCTATGGCAGCCGGGTACGGATCATGCCGGTATTGCGACACAAATGGTGGTCGAGCGACTTCTGGACAAGGAGGGCGTGCATCGGCGCGATCTGGGACGCGAGCGTTTTCTGGATCGCGTCTGGCAGTGGAAAGAACATAGCGGTGGCACGATTATCAGCCAGCTCAAGCGCCTGGGATCCAGCTGCGACTGGTCAAGGGAACGTTTTACACTCGATGACGGCCTGTCCGCTGCTGTGCGCGAAGTTTTTGTGCAGCTTTATGAAGAGGGCCTGATCTATCGCGGCAAACGCTTGGTAAACTGGGATCCGGTGCTGGAAACGGCGGTGTCCGATCTCGAGGTGCAGTACGAGGAAGAGCAGGGTCATTTCTGGCATATCCGCTATCCCCTGGCCGATGATCCTTCCAGCCATCTGGTTGTTGCAACCACCCGCCCGGAAACCATGCTCGGCGATAGTGCAGTGGCAGTAAATCCGGCTGATGAGCGTTTCAAGGCCTTTGTCGGCAAACAGGTCATCCTGCCGCTGACCGGCCGTACTATCCCGGTGGTGGCAGATGATTACGTGGATAGGGAGTTCGGCACCGGCTGCCTGAAGATTACACCGGCGCATGACTTTAACGATTATGAGGTCGGCAAACGGCACAAGTTGCCGGTAATCAATATCTTTACGCCGCGGGCGCATCTCGTGGATACTGAATTTGTGCCTGAAAAATATCACGGCATGGAGCGCTACGAGGCGCGCGAATATATCGTTGCTGATCTTGATGCCGAAGGCCTGTTGCACAAGATTGAGGAGTATACGCATCAGGTTGGACGTGGCGATCGTTCGCATGCCGTGCTCGAGCCATATCTGACGGATCAGTGGTATGTGGATATTAAGCCACTAGCCAAGCCAGCCATTGAGGCGGTTGAAAAAGGTGATATCCGTTTTGTGCCCGGACACTGGGAAAAGACCTATTTTGAATGGATGCACAATATTCAGGACTGGTGCATTTCCAGGCAGTTGTGGTGGGGACACAGAATTCCCGCATGGTATTGCGATGACTGCGATGATATCACCGTGGCGCGTGAAACACCGGAGCGTTGCAACGGCTGCGGTGGTACGCAAATTCGGCAGGATGAGGATGTGCTGGATACCTGGTTTTCCTCCGGCCTATGGCCGTTCACAACACTGGGCTGGCCGCAACAGACAAAAGAGATGGAGACCTTTTATCCAAGCAATGTGCTGGTGACCGGTTTTGACATTATCTTCTTCTGGGTTGCGCGCATGATTATGATGGGGCTGAAGTTTACCGGCGATGTGCCATTCAGAGATGTGTACATTCATGCGTTGATTCGTGATGCGCAGGGCCAGAAAATGAGCAAGTCCAAGGGTAACGTTATTGATCCGCTGGAAGTAATCGAACAGTACGGCGCTGATGCACTGCGCTTTACGCTGGCCCATATGGCGACGCCCGGCCGTGATGTGAAACTGGATGTAAAGCGAATCGAGTCGAATCGTAACTTCATGAACAAGATATGGAATGCTGCACGCTTTGTGTTCATGAACCGTGCTGATGCTGGCACCGATCCAGAAGTAGTTGCAGAACGGCTTGAAAATCAATGGATACTAACCGAGTTATATGATGTGCGTGGTGTAGTTGATGCCGCATTGGCTGATTACCGCTTCAATGAAGCCGCCGATGCATTATATCATTTTATCTGGGACAAGTATTGCGACTGGTACGTGGAAGCCGCCAAGGTTGTGCTGTATGGCGATGATGACGCGGCAAAAGCGGAGACCCAGGTGGTGATGCTGACCGCTCTGGACGGCTGGCTGCGGCTATTGCATCCAATTTGTCCATTTATCTCCGAGACGCTGTTTCAGGAGTTGCATGGGCCTGAGGCAAGGTTGATCACATCGGCCTGGGCTCCGCTTTCCAGACCGCAGGGTGACGATGCTGTTTTACGGATGCGGAAAATAATTGAAGTCGTGAACGCCATTCGCTCGATTCGTGGCGAGATGAATGTATCCCCGGGTAAAAAAATTGATGTAAAAATTGCGGCAGTAGAGGATGTACAGGTTGAGCTTGCCGTACAGCAGAGTCTGTTGATGAGTCTGGCCCGTATTGAAACACTGGAGTGGCTGGATGAGACTGCCGAGGTTGAAGGTGCTGCCATTGCGCCACTGGCTTATGCAAGGGTATTCCTGCCTCTGACTGGCCTGGTGAATGTGGCTGAGGAACTGGCCCGCGTTGAGAAAAATCTTGCCAAGCTGGATAAGGAGATCGCCAGGCTGGAAGGCAAGCTGGGCAATCCAAAATTCCGCGAGAATGCACCGGAAGACATTATCGCCAAGGTGCAGGCAGAGCTTGATGAAGCCCGCAGCAAGCGGGAAGAGCATGCTGTTGGAGTCAACCGTTTAAAAACCATTGCCTGAACGGATGCTGCAACGTTCCGGCTACCTGTTTTTTTACTGAAAAATTATGCTGCCAATGGCATGGGCGCTGACAGTATCGTAACCACCGCAACAGAAAAAATAGAAAACCACATCTTCCAGCAGGTCCGGTCGATATTCAGCGCACAGGCGGACATCCGGCCGGTCTCTGGAAGGAGGGGTGGGGTGAGAGCCGGTCGGATGCCTGTCCGCTGTTGCCGCATGTGTTAGGTATTGCTAAATGTTGTTCAGGTTATCCCTGGCAACGGTATATCCGGGATCAAGCCGCAGGGCCTCTCTCAGTTCATCCCTCGCGCGATCGCGATCGTGTATCCCGTCGCGATTGTAGTAGGCAACGCCAAGATCGTTGTGCAAGCGCGGGTCGCTTGGGCACAGGCGGGTCGCCTTTTCGAGCAGGTAAACCCTCTTCTCACTATCCTTCGTCTTGGCTGCCTTGTCGAGATATTTCTGGGCCTTTTTATTATGGCAATCTCTTGTGTTTAATGCGGCACCTTGCTGTTGTGCGGCAGGTGGGGGCGTCCGCTGTGCTTCTTCAGCGCGTTGCGCACGCTCATCCGATTTATCCATCTGGCTGCCAATAATATAGCCGCCAATGGCGCCAATCGCCGCGCCTTTGCCTGAACCACCGGTTCTGTCCACTGAATGGCCGATGGCAGCACCTGCACCTGCGCCAATCAGCGCGCCCATCAACCCCTTGTTACCTGCGACAGCGGAGGAGGTAAATACACATGCCATAACGATAGCCATCAATGCCCTTCCAAACATAACAGCCTCCTATACCTAATATTAGTATAGATGACTCTAGGGGAATTACATCTGCCAATGGCTATCGATGCCAATGAATTATTTGAAAATGTATTTTTCCTTTTTATTACGGTGTTATACGGGCGCCTTCACGCTGATGTCCGCTGTATGGTGGTTGTGATGCCGCAGGCGGGCGTATACGTGCGCCCTCCTGGTGGCCGGCGTCCATCGTGTTGCCATTATACCGCCTTCCCCGCATGTGGGACTGCATGCTCAGGAAGCTGCTACTGTTTCTTCGCCAGGATTTTTCCGGCAGGCTCCTGGCCAGTGCATGCGTGGAGGCAACCCGGTCTCTTGCATTTGGATGATCGGCAAAAAAACCGGATGACTGTTTGCGGTCAAGTTTGACAAGATTGCTCAGAAACTTGCTCATGGCATACGGATTATAACGGGCCCTGTAAAGCAGATGCACGCCTCTTCTGTCTGCATCTGCTTCGGCTTCGCGGGAATATTTGGTCAGTTGCCCCTGGGCCAGCAGTCTGCCTGCAATCAGGGCATAATCCGCACCTGCCCCGCGGCCAAAGACTGCGCCAAGTAGACCCAACCCCAGCTGGTAGCGCATGGCGCGTTCAATTTGTGATTTGTGGTGGAAACCCTCGATATGACCAATCTCATGAGCGATCACGCTGGCCAGTTCAGCCTCGGAAGTGGCCAGTTCCAGGATTTTGCTATGGATGTAAATAAACCCGCCCGGTAATGCAAAGGCATTGATATGATCGTCTTTGATGACGCGAAAGCGCCAGGCCATTTGGGGCCGACGACTTACGTGCGCAAGCTGCATGCCCAGGTCGGAAACATATTGTTGAATAAACTGATCGCGAAGCAGTGACGCTTTTTGTTCGACCTGGATGGCTGCCTGGCGTCCGATGGCAACTTCATCGCGCTCACTGACCGAGAAGAGCCCCGCATATGCGGGCATGCATGGAATCAGAGCAATTATTCCGATTTTGCATAGCAGAAGACATGGTCGAAAGCTAGAACGCATCGCAATCCTCCTTGCTGCGTCAACACATAAACAGTCGCAGAGAGACATGGGCTATTATAGCCCTCTCCACGCCTGGTCGTAGACGCTTAACACGCAGCCATGGTCGCAGCAGCATTGTGGTTGATATAGATGCATCAGGCATTAGCATTACAGACATATTCAATTATGCACATGGGGGAATGAAATGAATTTGCTGACCCGGAAGATTGAAATCAACATCATTACTTTGGTGTTGATTATTGTAGTTACAGGCGTGGCCTCGGTGCACATATCACAAACCGAATTTGGTAGTCAGACCATTCCCGAGATTGTTGCAATCATTGGCCTGTGTTTTGTCGGCATGGGAATCTATATGTTCCTCCACCTTTTCCAGCAATTGTATGGTAAGTCCGATAACGAAGGCGACGAAAAATAAGGTTCAGATTCGGAAAGCCTGACCGACCCATTACATTTTCCACCATTCTACCACGATGATATATGCCGAACAGCTCAGCAGGTTTTATGGTGATTGTGAGGCTGTGCGTGATCTGAGTTTTCATGTCCACAAAGGTGAGGTAATGGGATTGCTCGGCCCCAATGGTGCCGGCAAATCAACCACCATGAAAATATTGACATGTTTTCTGCCGCCTTCTTCCGGTCAGGCCAGCGTAGATGGCTCCCCACTGGAAGATACCATGACCATTCGCCGTAAAATTGGCTATCTGCCGGAAAATGCGCCTTCCTATACTGATCTTGATGTGCATACCCACCTGACATTTGTCGGGCGCATGCATGGCATACCGGATGCAACGCTAAATGACCGTATAGCAGAAATGAGCCGTGTCTGTGGGCTTGCATCTGTCATGTACCGTCGTATCGACGAACTTTCCAAAGGCTACCGGCAACGCACAGGGCTGGTTGCAAGTATGTTGCATGATCCACCATGCCTGATTCTTGACGAGCCAACCACCGGCCTCGATCCAAACCAGATTGTCGAGATTCGTCATCTGATTCGCCGGCTGGGTGAGAAAAAGACGGTGCTGCTTTCCTCGCATGTATTACCGGAGGTCGAAGCGGCCTGCGACCGGATGATGATTATTGATAACGGGCAGCTGCAGGTAATAGGCACATCCGAAGAATTGGCCCGGCAGGCGCAGGGCGGCGCTGTTTTGCATGTGGCCATGAAAGGCAATGCGGAAGCCGCGCTGGATGCAGTCACAAAAGCCATGGGTGAAGTCGAGGCCGTGCTCAGAGTAGAAGACGGGGTGTCCAGGCTTACGCTGACCCATCCGGATCACGATGCGAACCTTGCTGAAGCAATGTTTCATGCAGTCGTGAGCTCAGGTGGAGTTATCCTTGAAATGCGGCCAGAGAAGGCAACACTCGAAGATATATTCCGGCAGCTGACGGGAGCATCCGCATGAGTCGCATTCTGACTCTGTGCTGGAAGGAATGGCGCATAACAATGGATACACCGATGGGCTATGTCGTGGCGGCAGCCTTTCTGCTGGCTTCAGGTTTTTTCTTCGGCAATAACCTGTTCCTGATTGGCCAGGCCGATATGCGCGGTTATTTTTCCGTAGTACCTCTGTTGCTGATGTTTTTTGTGCCGGCTATGACCATGCGTATGCTGGCCGACGAACAGCGTAGTGGCACCTTTGAATTGTTGGCCACGATGCCGGCGCGCACGATCGATATCGTGCTGGGTAAATATCTGTCCGTGCTGGTGCAGGTATCTGTATTGCTTGCCTTTACGCTGGTTTATCCACTCAGTCTTTCACTGCTTGGCGATGTGGATGGTGGACAGATTGCGGCCGCATATCTCGCGGCCATGCTGCTGGCGGCTGCCTATGTGGCCGTGTGCCTGTATGCCTCATCGCTGAGCAACCACGCTGTTGTCTCCTATGTTGCCGGTTTTGGCATGTTGTTGGCTCTGTTTCTGACTGCACAGGCCGCACCGACATTTTCTCCCGCTGTGCAGGACTGGATTGCAATGACTAGCCCGCTGACACATTACCAGTACATGTTGCGCGGTGTGCTCGGGCTGGATGATATCGTTTTGCTGCTTTTACTAAATGGAATATTTCTGGCGCTGACCTGGTTTCAACTGGAGCGCAGAAGGTGGCGTTGATGGCGGGATTTAAGGATTGTCGTCTTGCCATACGTCGTCAGGCATGGCTGCGATTGGCGCTGTGCATATTGGTTGGGGTCGTACTGTTTGCGGCGGCTAGTGTAGCGCATCTGCGCCTCGATCTTACCGCGGACAGGATTTACACGCTGTCTGATTCGACACGGTCAATACTGGATCAACTGGATGAGCCGGTCATGGTTCGCGCTTATGTGACATCAGATCTGCCGCAACCCTATGGCCGCTTGCGCCGTTTTCTGGAAGATATGCTGCTTGCCTACCATGAGTCGGGGAGCGGTAATATCGGTTATGAGGTTATTGATCCAGCCAGTGATCCAAATGTAGCAGCATCGCTTGCGGCAATGAATATCCCGAAGGTGCGGGTTCAGGTTGTTGAGGACGATCAGGCACAGGTCAAGCAGGGCTATCTTGCTGTGATTGTTGAATATCTGGATAGCAAGGAAACCATTCCCGTCGTGCAGGGTGAGGAAGGTTTCGAATATCTGCTGACACGGAAAATCAAGAAGCTGACCGGTAAGGGGCGCGCAAAAATCGCTGTGGCTTCAGGCTTTGGTGCCCATAGTGTGCATCAGCTGAGCAAACTCGCCCAGTTGAGCGTTGATGATTATGAGCTTGTGGAGGTCGAGCCCGGCACGGCTGATATTCCGGATGATATACGCATGCTGATCGTTGCAGGTGTGGGTAGGCCGCCATCTGATGCCTTTCGTTACCGGCTGGATCAGTTCCGCATGTCCGGCCGGGGTATTCTGATACTCGCGGGCAATGCCGAGCCGATGCTGCAGGCCGGTTTTCAGGTTCAATCGGTGGAGAAACATGCCAATGACTGGCTCAAAGAGGACTGGGGCATAGCAATTGAGCCGGGCCTTGTTCTGGATCAACAGGCCAGCCGCGTAGCAGTGAATCAGCAACAGGGTGCTTTCATGATCCGTAGCCTGGTGGATTACCCCTTTGTTCCCGCTGTTACCAAGCTGGATAAGGCACATCCGGCGACCCGAGGTCTGGAGCTTGTCACACTGCCATTTCCATCACCGCTGGCATGGGCGGGGGGAGAGAAGGCGCGACATACCGTGCTGATGCGTTCATCCGCATTGTCTGCCGTACAATCGGGACCGCCATTTGACGTCGATCCGCTGCGCCCGTTGACTGAGTATTTTTCAGACACCCGCCTTCATTCATCCAATCTGGCACTGGTGGTAGATGGCTCTGCCGATTCGGCCTTTGACAAAGTACCCGAAGGATTTGACACCGGCAGGCATTTGGCCTCTGCGGGTAAAAGCCGTGCGCTGGTCATTGGCGCGCCTGCATTGCTGGATGATGAGTTTGTTAATACGGGCAATATCACATTCGTGCTGAACATGCTGGATTGGCTTACTGGCGATGAGGCGTTGATCGACTTGCGTTCCCGTGGCGTGACGGAACGGCCGCTGATGAACCTTGCTGCAGGCTCCAGGATAGCCTGGAAGGGGATATGGATGTTTGGTATGCCGCTGTTTGTGGTGCTGCTGGGACTGGGGCGCTGGTGGGCGCTGAAATACCGGCGCGTGACTGCAGGCACAGCATGAAGCAGGCCTTCATTGTGTTGCTACTTGTGCTGTTGGGCGGATGGGTCCTCTGGCAGGCAGCACAACCAAGCAGGGCACCACAGACCATGCCACAATGGCCGGGCATTGATGTCCGGAAGGTGCAGGATGTGCGCATCATGACCGGAGAAGCGGAGCAAATTCATTTGCAAAAGCGGGATGACGGTTGGGTCATCGTGGGCGGCAAAGCTGAGGCTGCTGATGATCAGGCCGTACAACGGCTTCTGGACGATCTGGCGACGATGCAGCCGATTCGAATTGTGACACGGAACAAAGCGCATTACGACCGGCTTCAGGTCGGAGATACGGGGCAAAAGCTTGTGCTGCGCAATGACGTCGGGGATACGGTGTTTGCAGCCCGGATCGGGAAACAGGGCAGTGACCTGATTTCGACATATGTCCGTCTGGCGGATCATTCGGAGGCATTTGCTGTTGACCGCTCACTGGTCTGGCAGGTGAAGCGCTCTGTACAGGGATGGAAGGCGGCGGAATCCAAAGCAGATAGTGATCCACGGGCTGACCCACAGGATCAAAATCATACGGAAGGTATCAGCCCTGCGGATCGTTGAGTATCCGGGTAGCAGCGTGCCAGGCGATGCTCGCCTGATTCTATTTGACTGTGATGGCACGCTGGTCGATTCGCATGGACAGATTGTTCATGCCATGCAGCAGGCATTTGTTTCATGTGATGTTAAGCCGCCCAATGCTGTATCGGTGCGCCGGGTTATCGGTCTGTCGCTGGCTGAGGCAGTCAGCCGTTTGCAGTCAGATGAAGCTCAGCATGACTGCATTGTGGAAGCTTACCGGGGACATTATCGTGCAGGGGAGATGGGATCATCGCTGTTTCCTGGTGTGCGCGATACGCTGCAAACCCTGTATGAGCGTGGCTACTGGTTGGGCATCGTCACCGGCAAGTCCCGCCCTGGCCTGTTACGCGTTCTCGATCAGCTTGATCTGAATCCGTTTTTTCATGTCTGGCGCACGGCGGATTGTTGTCCATCCAAGCCGCATCCGGCAATGGTGGAGGAGTGCATGGCCGAGATGGGGGTGGGGCTACATCAGACTACGGTTGTTGGTGATGCGTGTTTTGATATCCAGATGGCCATGGCCTGTGGAGTACGAGCCCTGGCGGTATCATCCGGAGTGGAATCTCCCGATGCCTTGCGTGCAGCCGGGGCCTTTGACGTGGTGGATGAATTTACCTCTTTAATGGCATATTTTCCCCTCTTGCATGCATCGCATGCAGCGCCACACTGGGACAGTGCAGATAATAAACATCAATGATGGGGTGAAGGCATGCGTGCGATAGCCAGGAAATCGATAAAGTTCAGTCTGATCTTTCTGGCGCTGATGCTGGTGATTCTGCTGACAGCTCCTTTCTTTATGGACGTCAATGATTACAAGCCCCAGCTGATTAAAGCGGTGGAAGATGCAACAGGACGAAAACTGCAGATTGGTGATATACAGGCATCGCTGTTTCCCTGGGTAGGGGTGAGCCTTGGGGATATAAGGCTCTCCAATCGCGAAGGCTTCTCCGAGCGTGATTTCCTGGTGGCCAAAAATCTGCATATCAAGGTGGCGCTGCTGCCTTTGCTCAGTAAGCAGATTGAAATCAAGCATTTTGAATTGAGCGGGCCGGTGTTGTTTCTGGAAAAAAATGCCGACGGCGAAACAAACTGGGCTGATCTGTTGCCTGCAGAATCAGCCCCAGCCTGGTCCATAACAGCCAAAGGGCCGACTAAACCATCAGCAACGGTCAAAAAGGAGGTGCCAGAAGCTTCATCTGCGCTGCTTGCATTCCAGGCCGAGTCGATACGTCTGAAGGATGGGGTTCTGATATGGGAGGATGCGCAGGATGGCAACGAAGTTTCGCTGACGGAGTTGCAATTGGAAGTGGGGGATGTGCATCTCGACCGCCCTGTTGAAGTTAATTTATCCGGCAAACTGGGTGGTGACGGGTTTGCTCTGGATGCGCGATTGGGCCCCGTAGGTGACTTGTCAAAACTGGATGTGCTGGCGTTACCGGTACAAGGGCACCTTGAGGCGGGGCATATTTCTCTGGGTCAATTCAAGGCCTACGCATCAGCATGGCCTGCTATGCTGGGTGAGATCGACAATGCATATCTTGGCATCGATGTGCAGCTTGAGCAGCGGCCCGATGGCATCCGTCTTTCCGAGGGCGATATACACCTGCAGGGCCTGCAGCGCCTCAGTGCCGCATGGAAGCTGGATATGCCGAAGGTTAACCGCATCAATTTAAGCCACATGCGGATAAAACTGGATGAACAGAGTCTTCTCGAAGCACAGGGCAACATCCAGGATTTGAATCGTGAGCCGGCCTATCATTTACGTATTAACAGCAGCCGGATTCGCCGTCAGTGGCTGGCCGGCATTCTCCCTGATATTGATGCCATGTACGCTACGCATCCCGGGGCATGGAAAGATATTAAATTTGCCGCACTTGTTTCGGGCGATACTGGGCATATGGATATCCGTGATCTGCAGTTGATACTCAATGGTGAACTGGTTCAGATGTCAGGCTCTGTCAGTTTCGACAAACCGCAAAACTTGCGTCTTCGCATAGCAGCCAGGGAATTGCATCTGGACCCATGGTTGCCTCAGCCTGCACAGCAGCAGGGACCGGTAAATCCGGCCGTGGCAGATACCCCCCGACAGGGTGCACGCATTGGCTCTGCGGGCAAGACACATGGCCCCAAAAATCAGGCTTCTGAAAAGAAGGGAGCAGATCGCATTCAGCCTGCCGCAGGGAAGCCTTCCCGCAACAACGAACCGGATTTGCGTTTTCTCAAGCCATGGCGCGTGTCTTCCCAGATACAGGTGGATCACGCCCACCTTCGTGGTCTTGATATGCGGCATATGCGTTTAAATCTGAATGGCGCCAATGGCCGTTTTGTTTTTGATCCGCTGCGTTTTGAGCTTTCTGGCGGGCAAGTCCGTGAGCATGCAACCCTAAATGTTGGGGCTTATCCGGTCAGATGGACGGAATCGTTGCGTATTACAGGTGTCAGAATCGGACCGGTTCTGAAGGCACTTACTGATACGGACATCCTTGATGGCACATTACAAATGGATACAAAACTCAGGGCAAAAGGGCTTTCGTCGGCAACCGCCATCAAAAACCTGAATGGGCGCGGTAATGTCATGTTGCGCAACGGCAAGATCAAAGGCTTCAATATTGCTGCAATCCTACGCAAACTAACCAATCCGGCAGCTGGTTCAGGACCAAAGGAGACTGACTTCGCACAGATGTCTGGCAGCTTTGCCGTTAAGCGCGGCATAGCCAGAAATGATGACCTGTTTATGGCATCACCGTTGCTCCGCGTTACCGGTCAGGGCGAAGTAGACTTGGTGAAAAAGCAGCTGGACTATCACATCAAGCCAAAACTGGTCGGCTCCATGCAAGGGCAGGGAGGGGATACATTGACGGTGCGCAAGGGCCTTTCGGTGCCGCTGCATATCAGAGGTCCTCTGAATGCTCCGAGGGTTCGCCCGGAGATTGATGCTTCCACGATTGTTGAAAACATTGGTGGCATTGCGGGCAGCGGGACCGGTGGAATCGCTGAACGAATTCAGGGCGTTCTTGGTGGCAAATCATCGCCGGACACAGCTCCGCCGCCTGCGGATCAGCAGGTGCCTCAAGCACCTGAACAGCGGATTCGGAAGGCCATCGAGGGTATGATCCCGGGCCTTTGATGTATGCACACCTATGAGCGTTTGCGGCTGCATCCGGAGCGGCCGCAACAGCGGCAAATCAGAAGGGCGGCAGCGCTGCTTCAACAGGGGCTGTTTGCCGTCGTGCCAACGGAAAGCAGCTATGCACTGATGTGCCTGCCCACTTCCACCGATGCGCAGGCTTCCATCCGGCGGCTGCGGCAACTGGACGATAAACATCTGTGGTCATTGGTGTGTACCGATCTTTCTCAGGTCGCGCAATATGTGCGTATGGATAATCAGGCACATCGGATCCTGAAACGCTGCCTGCCTGGTCCTTACACCTTCATTCTGCCGGCCAGTGCCCTGCTGCCAAAACGTGTGTTTGGTAAACGCCGTGATATTGGCATTCGCATTCCGGAGCATACGGTATGCCGCATGCTGCTGAAGGAACTCGATCAGCCCTTGTTGGCTACAAGCATGCAGTTTCCGGGCGAGGAATATCCGCCCACCGACCCGGATGATATGAACAATCGTATCAGGTTGCTCGGTTGTGTGATGATGGATGCCGGCTGGGGAGGGGTAACGCCGACAACGGTTGTTGACCTATGTGATGAGGAGGCCCTGCTGCGACGTAAGGGAGCGGGCCCCTGGCCAGCCTGAGGGAAACGGGTTCCCACACTGGCTATCTCGGGCCTTTTTGCATACATTGCAGCGCATCATGCATCTGAGGAGTATCCATGGAACGTTTGTTTGAAACCATTTTGTGGAACAGCCGCTTTGTCGTGCTGCTGGCCGTTGTTTCTTCGATGTTTGGAGCCCTGCTGCTGTTTGTTCTGGCTACGGTAGATATGGCGCATCTGACCGTGGCATTTTTCGAGCATCTCGTGCTGGGCCATGAGCATCCCAACTTTCATGTCGAGGCCGTCGGCCATATTATTCAGGCAGTAGACGATTTTCTACTGGCGACTGTACTGCTGATTTTCTCTCTGGGTTTGTATGAACTGTTCATCAGCAAAATCGATGTTGCCCATGGAGAAGGGGCGGGCAACATTCTGATTATCAACACACTGGATGATCTTAAAGACCGCCTGGGCAAGGTCGTGCTGATGATTCTGGTGGTGGTCTTCTTCAAGAATGTGCTGCATGTGACTTTTGATAACCCGCTAAATATTCTTTATATGGGCGCGGGCATCCTGCTGGTTTCTCTGGCGCTTTATTTCACGCACAAATCCAAACACTGATCATGAGCTAAGGAAGTTCTAAACCGGTGATTCTTTCTGCAGCCGGAAGATACTTGTTCCAGCGATAATATCGTGCAGGGATTGCTTTTTTACCGTTAACAGCATCAACAGCAGGCTCAACGCCGGAATGCTGCCAGCAATGAAAAATACGGGCGTACCCGTATTGCGAGTGGCTATATGGAACAGCGTCAGGCCCAGAGCCAGCCAGGTCAGCATCAATCCGAAAAAGCGGGCTGTAGCAGCGGTAAATGTGATGGGTTCCCCCGAGTTTGCCATCGCCACACGCAGTTTCCATGGACGCATACCGGTCGTGGTGGCGCCTTTGAGCCAGAAGCCAACAAAATAGGCGTAGGCAACGCTCATCAGCAGAAGGCCCTTGATCCAGTCCGGAACAGGGGCCAAATATTGCTCCACGATGGTGACAGGGATGAAAACAAAAAACTCCAGCCCGAACAGAATGGTCAGGTCATAAGCGGCAGCACACAGGCGGACGGTTATACCCGCTGTTTTTGCTTTTGGCCTTGCTGTTTCAGCCATGCCCCCCCCCAACTCAGAACAAATATACAACATAATGCCAGCACGACAGTTGCGCCCGAAGGCCAATCCCTGGCATAGGAGATAAAAAGGCCAATCAGTGTTCCAGCCAGCGAAAACCCAACACTCAGACACCACAGGCTGATAAGAGATCGTCCCCACAACCATGCACAGGTAGCTGGCAGCACCAACAGGCCGGCTGTCAACACAATACCGGCAAGTTTTACGCACATGATCACCGTGAGCCCGAGCACGCTATACAGCAAAATGCGCAAACCGACCACCGGCATACCACAGGCAGCAGCGGTGACAGGGTCAAAGGCGATGTTCCACCAGTTTCGCGCAGCAATGGCAAGACAGGTAAGGATTAATATTGCCACCAGCCATAGCCATTGCTGCTCAGCTGCGGAAATTGTCAGAATATTGCCAAACAACAAGCCGAAGAGATCGACTTCGTAACTGCTGGCTGTAGAGATCAGTATAATACCGAGCGCCATACTTCCAGCGAACAGCATGCCGGTACCGGCATCTTCGGTGATGCCACGTTTCCCCGGCATGGAGGCCAGCAACAGCGAAATCAGCACGGCCGTGACGGTTGCCGTCGGCAGCAGCGGTAGCGAGAATGTGACCGCCAGACCGAGGCCTGCCAGCGAAGCATGTGAAATCCCGACGGTCAGAAAAGAGAGTCTGTGCGCCATGACCATGACGGACATGGATGACGCTACAACTGCGATCAGCAGCGCCGGCAGCAGACTTTCCCGCATAACAGGACTGGTAAAAAACTGTTGCAGCAATTCTGTCATATCGGGCTTTCTTCGGTAGCGCAACCGATACAGGCGGCATCATGTGCAATGACATGGATATGATCGCCATACATGGCATGCCAGACATCTTCCGGAATCTGCTCGCCTTTCATGGCGTGGTGATGGATGCGCCGGTTCAGGCAGGCAACGGAATCAACATACGAGGTGATTGCAGCAATATCATGTTCAACCATGATAACAGCGATATCCTGTTCATCGCAGAGCTGGCGGAGCAAGCGGAACAGCTGATTCTGCTGCTTGCTGTCCAACGCTGCAGATGGTTCATCCAGCAGCAGCAGCCTGGGCCGGTTCACCAAGGTCCGGGCGATACGGGTGCGCTGACGTTGACCGCCTGACAGATACCGGAAATCACAGTCAGCCAGCCCCTCCATTTCCATATATTTCAGCGCCCGCAAGACTGCTTGCTCATCTTCCCTGCCTTTCCACAAAGGCGAGAACGGCTGTTCCAGTCCCATGGCTACAATATCGCGGACTCGCAATGGCAACCGGGGCTCGTGATCATGCAGTTGGGTCAGAAAGCCAATCTGTTTCAGTAGCTTATGACGGTTAAGCCGGCGCAGGCGCTTGCCAAAGAGATTCACACGCCCGGATCCGGGCTGAGCCAGACCGGCAATCACCGATAACAACGTGCTTTTGCCAGCTCCGTTCGGACCGACAATTCCCATGAAGTGTCCGGCTCCAAGGCGAAAGCTGACCTCATCCAATACAGGCGCAGACCTGGAACCCAGGCATATGTTTGTGAGGCTGATAACAGGCGTGCTCACGGAATTGCGCCTCGCAACCGTTTCAGATTTGCCTGCATCAACGCTTGCCAGTCCATATCGCATGTTCCAAGCGCATCCAAATAAATGATGCGGTGGCCTGTGTGATTCGCCAACCACTCAAGCGCACGGTTATTGTGCCGCATATCGCCAATCAGGGTTGCCTGCGGGTGTTGCTTCAGCATCTGTAGCGCATGTTCTAGCATATGTGGTCCATGCTCGCGGCCATGATGCCGGGACTCAAGCACGGCCAGCACCGGTACGCCAAATGCCTCCATCACACCTTGCCATGCCGCATGTTGCATGATGACGCCCCCTGTTCTGAAAGCCATCAGCGTATCCTGCCATTGTATCCACATATGTTCCGTTGCTGTCTCCGCATGCCTTAAGCCACTGGCGATGACTTCTCGCCGGCCAGGATAGAGCCGATGCAATTCAACGGCCAAGCGGGGAAGGGCGGCTTTTACCCTGCGTGGGCTCAGCCATGCATGGCCAGTATTCGGCCAGAGATCAAGAGTACTGGCTGTGGAGCCCAAGCGTGTCCAGTCGCCATCGTCCATGGATGTGCGTATAAGCAGCCGGGCCTGTTGCAGGGCTTCTGCCTGCCGGGGAGATAACTGAACATGATGTGGATCGGTGCCTGCCGCAAGCAGACAACTGACCTCAATATGGCTGTCCAGCAGGCTGACCAGCCCTGCCAGAGGCGGCAGGGTGACGATAATATCGGCACGGGCCTGATATGGCATCAAAAACAGGAAACACAGGGATAGCAGCAGGTGGATGACACAACATCTGGCCCGAATCGTCTTGCACAGTCGCATTTTTTCAACTATGAAACTAGTATTTCCAGCACTTGGGAAGATAGCCTGCTTCTTGTTCGTCCGTTTACCGGCAGCAAGTGCTTCAGTGGGATCGGAGGGAATGGTATATGAACAGGGAGCTTGACTCATGTGCAAACAAGAAATGCCGGGCGGGAGGAAATTTCGCATGGCGGGGCATGCTATGGAGCAATTACAGCCGAGGCAATGTGAGATGCCCCTGCTTGCACAGGCGTTCGCTTAATATGAGTGTAGCCGGAAGCACTAAAACCACCGTAGCTACTGCCTTATGATTTCACCTGCGTATTTTGCGCATCGCTGGAGCTGGTATCAGCCCATCCTGAACAGAGGGGAGGATCCTGCCGGCCGCTGTAATGTGGATGTCCGCCGGTTACCCTTGCGTGTGCCGGGAGAAGATGCGGGGGAATATATTCCCTATGCTGTTCATTCTGAAGTGGTACAGGCGCTATCCGTTTCTCTGCGACGGCTGCAGGAATATGCCATTCAATACATGGTCAAAAGGGAGAAGGTTTCCGCACATCAGCTTCCGACCATGAATGCGCTATCGCGGACGATGGCAAAACATCTGCGAGAACAATATCCACATTTGCCATTTCATCTGTTGCATCACTGGTGTGCCGATGAAAAGGGAGCACTGGCTCTGCTTCAGGTTTGGCAGGACATGTGGAGAAAGGGCTGGAAACAAGATCAGGCCGATGTGGCACCATGGGTGCCTGCCGTGAATGTGTTGTTGCTGAAATTGATGCGTGAGGCCATGACCGGGTTGCCGGACGAGGAGGCGGCGACGACAGATCATGTCATGCTGTGCGTGGTTGGAGGGCTCTACTCCTGGGCGTTGCAGGAGTTTCTGAAGCAGCATCTGGAAGGCACGGTTGAAGTCACGCGTATTGCAACTTATGAATCCATGATGTTGCCGGCAACACCTATTGCCTTTTTGTACCGGCAGCCTGAAGAATCACTTTTATTTGATGACCGGCATGTGATCCGGGCTTATGGCCTGGAGCCGGATATTGTCCCCCGCATGCGTGATCTGAGAGTTAAGCTTGGTCCCAAAAACGAAGCGGGAATGCTGGGGTTATTAGGCAAGGACCGGCAGGGTGTCCATATGTTGCGGCGAAGCTGGGCACGTCTGGCCTTGTGGGAATTAGCCGAGAAAAGCCGCAACGGGGCATGGATGCAGTGGGTACTGGATGCGAAGAAACTGGATCAACTGCTTTCAAAACCGGAGCAACTCGATGAAGCGCTGGTCAGAAGCATGCAACCGTTCCGCGAGCAGGCATTTGCAGGGTGGTTTCTTGGCCAGATCGAAGGCGGCCGGGCCGCACGCAAGGCAGGTGAGCCGTGGCTGTTTGATGATCGCACCCTGATGGCCTTCCGCGTGTTTGATGAGGATGTTCGGGTTGAGATTGCCCGCAGAAAGGCCGAGCGCAGCTGGCTGGATCGTCGCCCATCCCTTGCTGGCAAGGGGCGTGGTGCCGAAGCCGACAAGGCACTGGAAGAGGCCTACAAAGAAGGCCAGATTGTATTTTTGCAGCCTGGTGCGGACCGTTCGCTGCATAGCGGCACTTCGCTGGCGGCCAAGCAAGGTTGCCTGCGCATCGAGTGGTCGGACTATCTGGCTGGCATGGGTGCGTTACATGGAACAGCGTCCGGTGCTTTCCTGAGCCAGACCTTTTTGCCGGGTGTGGTGTCCATTGTTGAGGGCCGTGAAAATCTGTTTATGGATGAATGTTCGGCCTCGGGCTGTCTGCTGCGCGGGGCTGTTTTTGATCTGCTCGAACTGGGGATCGCTTTGCGGCGCCAGTTCCGGGAGTGGCACAGGGATATTTCCGAGTCTACCGAAGAAACCAATATGCCAGCAGTTTCGATGTGTATGGCCCTGATTGGTGACTGGGTATCGACCGAAGTACAGCATTCCCAGCTTGGCGATCAGAAGATTGCATTCGGTCTTTCGATTCCGCAGGCTGCAGCAGGCGTTTCGCGTGATTGCGGTGTCGGGCGGTTGATTGCCTATCGTGATCACAAGTCCAGACGTCAGCCTCTGGGAGGCGTACGCGTTGAGGGCCTGGATACCGGTGCCGGGCAGACCGTACAGGTACTCTATAACAACGGTTTTGCGCTGACTGCTCCGGTGATGGCTGAGTTGACTTCCGTGTTGCGGGACAAGGCGTCAATCAGAGAATACCGGCTAGACCGCAAGCAGTCTAAAAGCGTGCTTGGTGAATTCCGTCTGCCGGGTGGAGAGTTTGACCTGATCAGTGTACAGGCCAGAGGGGAAGAGAACGCACCGCTGCTGTTTGTACAGGCGGGCAGGCCGTGCCTCGGTGGTGTTGATGTCGAATTATTTGAGCTGCTGGATCCTGAATCCAGAGCTGCAAAGCTGATTGTCAGAGAGGGGCTGCCATCCTGGAGCGCCTGATGTGGCGTTGATACCCCGGAGGTTCCCGAATCCATTTGAATTTCCAGTCATTGCAGTCAACAGATAAAGCGCCAGTGATTGCTACCGCAAAGGCCTGGCTTGAGGGCATTGATTTGCCGGATGAAACCGCAGTGGGCTGGTCGGGCGGTGTGGATTCGACTGCCATGCTGCTGGCTTTGCACAGTGCCGGTTGCAGGGTGCGGGCCTGGCATGTCGATCATGGCTGGAGAGATGATTCGGCGCGGGAAGCGGCAATCCTGACTGGGCAGGCAGCCGCATGGGGCATTCCTTTTTTCAGTGCCCGCCTGTCTGTTACGTCCTCGGCAAACATGGAGGCAGTGGCCAGAAAAGGTCGCTATGCACAATTTGCAGCGTGGAGCAGGGAGCAGGGTATTGATGTGCTCTGTCTGGGACACCATCGCGATGATCAGGCGGAAACCGTGTGCATGCGCATGCTGCAGGGGGCGGGTGTGATGGGATGCCGCGGCATGCGAGTAAGACATAATCTGAACGGTTTGCACATCTTGCGTCCGCTACTGCATGTGCCGCGTACTCATTTGCAGCAGGCTCTGCACGAGGCAGGGGTATGCTGGCTGGAGGATCCATACAATGCGGACACGCGCTTTCTGCGAAACCGTATCCGACATCATCTGTTCCCATGCATGCGTAAGGCCGGTTGTGAGCCGGCTGTGCTTTACCTGCGTTGGCAGCAGCAGGCTGTGCAGTTGGCAGAGCTTATCGAGGCCGAAGTTGCCGGCATTGAAATCACACAGAATCAGGTGAGTGTTTCGCTTGCCTGGTCTGACTGGGTGAAATGTTCCGCTGCAGTGCGCGCCCAGTTACTACAGCGGATGATGTCCCGTCTTCAGGGAGAAGGCGTTGTTGCCGGGCGAAGGCATATTCTGCTGGCGGAACGCTGGACGACAGACGGTGGCAGGGGCGGCCTGGACTTGTCACGATGCCGTCTGCGGCGGTGCAAAGGTCATCTGCACCTTGAATTTGTTCCGAAACATCCCCATGCATGAATAGTGAGCGCCTGTGCTTTCATCCATTTTTCATGGATGTGAGCAATGATTGCCTTTAAGGTACGCGCTAGCCTGGTGTAATGCGCACGATGGCATCGTGACGAATATGAGGTAGGTACTTGTTTATGGGTAAGAATTTGCTGTTGTGGCTGGTCATTGCGCTGACGATGATGAGTCTGTTCAATATGTTCAACGCCCCTGTGCCGAAGGGCGAGCCGATGTCCTATTCAACCTTTATGGAAAGGGTAAATCAGGGCATGGTGGAGACAGCCACGATGAAGGACCATCGTGTCACAGGGCAGTATCGTGACCTTCAGGGTGGTGTGAAGAGTTATGAGGTGCTGGTGCCGGATGATCCGAGCCTGACACAGCGGCTGCTGGATAATCATGTGGTCGTCAACGTACAGGAAAAGGAAGAGGTACCATTTTTCCTGTCTGTGCTGATTTCCTGGTTCCCGATGTTGCTGCTGATTGCTGTCTGGGTTTTCTTCATGCGGCAGATGCAGGGCGGCGGCAAAGGCGGTGCGCTGTCTTTCGGCAAGAGCCGGGCCAAAATGCTGAACGAGGATACCAATCGCGTAACTTTCGAGGATGTTGCCGGATGTGATGAGGCCAAGCAGGAAGTAACGGAAATTATCGAGTTTCTGCGCGATCCCTCCAAGTTTACCCGTTTGGGTGGCAAGATACCGAAAGGCGTACTACTTGTCGGCCCTCCTGGGACCGGCAAGACCTTGCTGGGCCGTGCTATCGCCGGTGAGGCCGAAGTGCCATTTTTCTCCATCTCCGGTTCAGACTTTGTCGAGATGTTTGTCGGTGTGGGGGCATCACGGGTGCGTGACATGTTCGAACAGGCCAAAAAACACGCGCCGTGCATCATCTTTGTTGACGAGATTGACGCCATGGGCCGGCATCGCGGCGCAGGCATCGGTGGCGGCAATGACGAACGCGAACAGACGCTGAATCAGATGTTGGTGGAAATGGACGGCTTTGAAGCTAACGAGGGCGTCATTCTCGTAGCGGCAACGAACCGTCCGGACGTGCTCGATCCCGCCCTACTGCGACCAGGCCGGTTTGACCGGCAGGTCGTTGTGCCGCGGCCGGATCTACTGGGACGCGAGCAGATTCTGAAAGTCCATATGAGGAAGGTTCCGCTGGCACCGGATGTCGAAGCAAAGGAACTGGCACGTGGCACGCCCGGGTTCTCCGGTGCTGATCTGGCTAACCTGGTTAATGAAGCCGCATTGAATGCGGCGCGCTATGACCGGGATAAGGTGGCACGGAGCGATTTCGAGACCGCCAAGGACAAGGTCATGATGGGGACGGAACGGCGCTCGATGCTGCTATCCGATGAGCAGAAGAAAACAACGGCCTATCACGAAGCCGGGCATACTCTTGTGGCCAAGCATGTCAAACATGCCGACCCTGTACACAAGGTCAGTATCATTCCGCGCGGGCAGGCGCTGGGTGTGACGATGCAGCTACCGGAAGAAGACAAATACAACCATGATCGTGAGTACCTCATTGACCAGATTGCTATTCTGATGGGAGGCAGGCTTGGCGAGGAACTGGTGCTGAAGCAGATGACGACCGGGGCATCCAATGATTTCGAGCGTGCCACACAGCTGGCCCGCAATATGGTCACGATGTGGGGCATGAGCGATGAAATGGGCGCTATGGTTTACGGTGAGCGCGATCAGGAGGTCTTTCTAGGGCGGGAAATCACAAGGCATCAGAACATTTCCGAAGAAACAGCGAAAAAGATTGATGTTGAAGTGCGGCGTTTGATTGATACACATTACAATCGTGCCAAGAAAATTCTCGAAGATCACATGGATCAGCTGCATTTGCTTGCTGAGGCGCTGATCGAGTTCGAGACGCTTGAGGCCAAAGAGATCGATCAGGTTCTTGCCGGCAAAAAGTTGCACCGTAGCGAGCCGAAGGGCAAAAAATCATCCAAGCCGCCGGAAAAGCCAAGCGCTACGGCGCCGGATACTGATGTGCAACACAAAGAGGCAGGTCAGGAAGGCTGATGCGGCAATCGCGCTGGCACCGTCCGGTGTCCGGAAGCGCATGGATTATGGGGGTGCTGAATTGCACCCCCGATTCATTTTCAGATGGCGGCAAATATGCGGATGCAGATACTGCTATCCAACATGGCCTGGCGATGCGCGATGCGGGGGCGTCCCTGATTGATGTTGGCGGCGAATCCACGCGTCCGGGTTCCGAGCCGGTGTCATTGCAGGAAGAGCTGAGCCGGGTTGTGCCGGTCGTAAAAGCGCTGAGTGCGGCAGGATGCAGTGTTTCCATTGATACGACCAAGGCCGAGGTGATACGGCAGGCGGTACAGGCTGGCGCTGTGGTGGTGAATGACGTAACGGCATTGCAAGGCGACCCAGATGCGCTGGCTGCCGTTGCAGATTTGGGCACCGATGTCTGCCTGATGCATATGCAGGGGACACCTGAAACCATGCAGGATAACCCGCATTACGGCGATGTCGTGCGGGAAGTCATGGGATTTTTTGAGCAACGCATTACAGCCTGCAGCCAGGCCGGAATTGTGGAATCCGCCATACTTCTGGATCCGGGGATCGGATTCGGCAAGCGCCTTGAAGACAATCTTGCCCTGATTACGCATATTGCTGATTTCAAACGTGTCTTTGGCATGCCCGTATTATTGGGCGTGTCTCGCAAATCGTTTCTGGGTATGATTACCGGCAGTTCGGTGGAGGACCGTGAAATTGAAACGGCCGCGGCCGTGAGTGCCTGCATCTGCAACGGTGCGGATGTGTTGCGGGTTCATGATGTATCTGCCCAGATCAAGGCAGTGCAAGTGGCATCTGCATTGTATGCGCAAACCGGTGATGTTGTTACTGCATAAGCTGATTGCCTTGCAAGCTACAATCTGGCAAGTACCCTAAGCGGTATGGATGGCTGGCAGTTCGGTTTTCAGGATATGGTGGACATCGCACTGGTGGCCGTGGTCCTTTACTTCGTGTTGCGCCTGATTCGCGGTACGCGTGCTGTTCAGATGCTGATTGGCGTGGCTGTCGTTGTGCTGGTCTACGAGCTTGCGCGCATGTTTGGTCTGCTAACGGTCGAATGGATGTTCGGCCACTTTTTCTCCGCTTTTATCGTGATTCTTGTTGTGCTCTTCCAGCACGAAATCCGCCGTGGTTTGATGCGTGTGGCCGTTAACCCGTTGTCATCCGGCGCAGAGCCGACCGATGTGCTGGTGGATATCCTGGTTGAGTCCAGTCTTGCCCTGGTGCATCGTGGCTGGGGTGGCCTGATTGTGGTTGAACGAGTGACCGGGTTGAAACATTTGTTTGACAGTGGTGTGGAGATGGATGCACCGCTCCGGCCGGACGTGATTCAGGCACTGTTTTGTCCACAGGCGCCTATGCACGATGGCGCGGTTGTGGTGAGCCATGGCCCGCGCGGAGGCAGGATTGTGGCAACCCGCGTGCTGCTTCCTCTGGCACAAGCCAGCGCATTGGCCGGCGGTTTCGGTACACGCCATCGCGCTGCTGTTGGGCTAACCGAAGAAAGTGATGCCTTGGTGATAGTCGTTTCCGAAGAGCAGGGCGATATCCGTTTGGCTGAAGAGGGGGTATTGAGCAAACCATTAACAGGCAACGAATTGCGCACCGAACTACAGCAGCGTTTGGCGGTGTCGTCACAGGATGCGCTTGAATTGTTTCAGGAGCGTGAAGAGTGAAAGTTTTCAGGCCCTGGTTGCGGCAGATCGGACTGCCGTTCTGGTCACTGGCGATAGCCATCATTCTGTGGTTGCAGGTGCATGGCCAGGGGCTGGGTTCCTTAAGCATGGATGTGCCATTGCAGGTGCATGGCCTATCTCAGAATATGATGATTGTGAATGATCTTCCTGATCATATTCGTGTGACAATCAACGGGCTACAGGCACGTTTAACGGCCCTGAAGCCCCAGGACATTCACATCTCACTCAATGCATCGGAGATCACTGATCCGGGTGTGGTTGAGCGTGCCCTGAAAGTATCGGACATTCGTCTGCCGGTGGGGTTGAGTATCGAGAAGTTGCAACCGGACAGGATTGAATTGCAGGTGGATCGCGTGGAAACCCGCACTGTTCCTGTGCGGGTACGCCTTGAACTGCCGGAAGGCTGGCAGGTGAAGGGTGTGGCCGTGGAACCGGCGGAAGTGAGTCTGTCCGGTCCGGAAATCTGGCTGGATGCACTCAAGGAAGTGGAGACCACGCCGGTGCGCCCTGAGCTGAAAATCGGCCTGTTTGAAGTCAAGGTCGGGGTGGAAAGCCCGACAGGAAAGGCGATCCGTTTGGTGAATCCAAAGGAGGAGTTTACCGTGCGTGGCATGCTTGCCTCTGATCAGGGAAAGCAGGGCGGCAGTACACCTGAGGGCGGTGTTTAGGATGAGACGCTATTTCGGCACTGACGGCGTGCGCGGCACAGTGAATCAGGAGCCGATGACATCAGAGTTCGCTTTGGGACTCGGCCGTGCTGCCGGTTACATACTGACCCGTCATCTTGCGCATAAGCCTCATATTCTGATTGGTAAAGATACGAGGCTTTCCGGCTATATGATCGAATCAGCATTGTGCGCGGGGCTGACGGCACAGGGCATGAATGTGCTGCTTGTAGGACCCGTACCGACTCCGGCAGTGGCTTATCTGACCCGCAGTCTTCGTGCCGATGCAGGCGTGATGCTTTCTGCCTCGCATAATCCGGCAGCTGATAATGGCATCAAGTTCTTTGGCGCCGATGGCTACAAACTGCCTGATAAACTGGAGATGGAAATCGAGCAGTGTCTTGGAAATTTACCGCCATTGCCTGAGGCATCGCAGATCGGCAAAGCCACACGGGTGGATGATGCGCGCGGGAGGTATGTCGAATTTTGCAAGGCAGCCCTGCCCCGAGGTTTGCGGCTGGATGGCATCAAGATCGCCGTCGATTGCGCCAACGGTGCAGCTTACGATGTCGCTCCCCGTATTCTGGAGGAACTGGGCTGTGAGGTGTCGGCCATGCATACCGAGCCGGACGGTTACAACATCAATATGGAATGCGGTTCTACATATCCGGAAGGGATGTGTACCAAGGTTGTCGAAGCGGGAGCTGATCTTGGTATTGCGCTTGATGGCGATGCCGATCGTCTGATTGCCTGTGACGCAAATGGAAACATCGTTGATGGTGACCGTGTCATTGCAATTCTGGCGGGCCACGCCAAGCGGCATGAACGACTGCAGGGCGGAGCAGTTGTAGCCACGCTGATGAGCAATATGGGACTGGAGACTTACCTGTCCGGCATCGGTCTTGGCATGCACAGGGCGGCGGTTGGTGACCGTTATGTACTTGAGATGATGCGCGAGACAGGCTGCAACCTTGGAGGGGAGCAGTCCGGTCACATGATTATGCTGGATTACAACACGACCGGGGATGGCCTGCTGACCGCATTGCAACTGTTGTGTGCCATGCAGGATCAGGCGTTGCCTTTGTCCGAAATGGCCGGTGATATGAAGCTTTATCCACAGAAACTATGGAATGTGATGATGCCGGAGCGCAAGGGTATTCTGGATAATCCGGAGGTTGCAGCTGTTATCAAACAGGCTGAATCCCGACTACAGGGCTCGGGTCGTGTCAATGTACGCGTTTCCGGCACTGAGCCGAAATTGCGTATCATGGTTGAAGCCGAAGATGAGGATGTGATGCTCGAAGTTGGCCAGAATCTTGCAGATGAGATGAAGGAACACGTACAACGATGATCCAGGATGAAACCAAGCATCAGAATAGCGCCAGTAAAGAACAGGTAGAGAATACTGAATTCACATCCACGCTTGCCTTTGAGCTGGAGCATGAAATCAAGTCGCCCACAGATTTGGCGGGAGATGAAAAATCTATCGCCATCATTGATATGTTGCGCCTGCAGTTTGTTGATATCACCAAACAACTCGATGCGATGGCGATAAGCTGCAATGAAGATGAAAAGGCGGCAATATCAAAAAAGGTACGTGCATGGATTAACAGCCTCAATGTGGCACCGCTTGTTCCGCTTTCTTTTCGGCTGAAGACGCTAAAGCAGATCGAAGGTTTTCTGAATGTTCTGGCACAGGATATGGGCGGATTGATCTTGCGTGCCTATAAGACAGGCATCATCCATGTGAAGAAAAAGGCCAAAAATGACCCTGAACTGTACAGCGAAATCGTGCATGTCACGGCCACGGCGCTCGAGTTGGCAGTGCGCCAGCTTGCTGATCATGCCAGGCACCATTTCAGCCCCAGTCCGATTGATATAAGACAAAGTCTCGACATCGCAAAGCTTGGGCTTGTGGTCGCAAGGTCAGCTCCGAAGGCCTGCAAAGAAGAGGCGGGAAGGCTCAAATGCATTGTTGCGGAGCACGAGCTATTGCGGCGTATTGATTTGTATTCACGCACGGATGCCGAGAAGAAGATTATTATTGAACGCCTGCCCCAATATGCGATGTTTGTGGATTCGAAATATGTCCGCAATGGTAAAGCAATATCACAGAAGAAACCTGGCATGTACCTGATAACACATCTGGGTAAGCCACATTTAAAACCGGTGCGAACCGCACGCCTGCCAGCCACTGCGAATGATGAGATGATTGTCATGTATGTGCAGGGCATGGCAAAAACGGCACTGGAAGATATCGAGAAGGTGCGTCAGGTGGAGTTAATGGCAACTAAACATGGCGCTTTGCATCTGGAAAAAGATCTGGAGGAGACCAAGGTCATCAGCAAAGCCATAATTCGTGGCCTGATGGCCAAGAAGAGGGAAGAAAGAAAGGCCGTTTCCAAAAAGGTCAGTATCGGCATCAAGGTTGGTATTGATGTTCCCGATGAAATCGAAAAGGCCGAGGACACGAAAGCGAAGAAAGGCTGGGTACTGCATGACCTTTCCGAGCATGGTGCCATGCTGCAATGTGCCGTTAGAGAAGGGCGGAGCATCCCGGTCAGGTCGATGCTGACGTTCCACTGGCCGAAAGGCAGCAAGCGGCCGCAGTACGCCATTGTACGATGGGTACGGGCAACATTGCAGGGTTATCAGCGGCTGGGAGTCGAATTTGTCCAGGGCAATGTGAAGCCGGCGAGATTACAGTTTATTAATCTCAGAAGTGCCTTGGCGCAGAATCGGAAATGGCCGGCATTATTGAAGAAAACCAAACATGGCTGGCAGGTCTGGATGGAGACGAAGGAACAGCATCATTCACCGCTGACAGTATCAATTGAAACCTCTGACTCGCCGGATAATGACATCTGCAGGATTTATCCCGTCCGCATATACGGCTACAACTACTCGGTTTTCCGCATTACCGAGGTGTTGAGCATGGAGGAAATCAAGGCCATGGCGCTGGCACATGGTAAAGAAAAGAAGAAGTCGGTGGATGAACTGGATTTCTAGGCATGGCTGAAACGCCATTACAATTCTGGTTTGAATTTGCCAGCCCCTACACCTATATCGCAGCAGAACGTATCGAGAAACTGGCGGCATCAACCAGCATAACTGTTGCATGGGAACCGTTTCTTCTCGGTCCGGTACTGCAGGCGCTGGGAAGCAAACCACCCGCTGAGGCGCAGCCCTGGAAAGTGCCGTATATGTGGCGCGATATTGAACGGCTATGTGGCAAATACAATCTGCCTGTGCGTGCACCAAGCAAACATCCACGCTTTGCCCTGCTGGCGGCGCGCACGGCGCTCGTGGCATTACGGGAAGATTGGGGCGCGGATTTTATAAGAAGAATATTTCGCGCCAATTTTGCCGAGGACAGGGATATTGCGGACAAGCAGGTCATCACGGATATTCTGCTATCCATGAATCAGTCTCCTGAAAGCATACTGGATCGAGCCACATCCGATACGGTCAAACTGCAGCTGCGTGAACAGACGGAAACAGCAGAGCAGCGCGGTATTTTCGGCTCGCCAACGTTTATTATACAGGATGAAATATTCTGGGGTCAGGACAGGCTAGAGGATGCGCTTGCCTGGGCGGCGGATGCGGCTTGACCGGCTTTGCGGGGCTTACTACGATTCGCGCCCCTTTCAGGAACGTTTGGGGTGATCCTGAATTTGCAGTCTGTATTGGCGCGTAGCTCAGTGGGAGAGCACCACCTTGACACGGTGGGGGTCGGCAGTTCAATCCTGCCCGCGCCAACCATCTTCTTTACAGAGTGGACAATAAAGCGGACAGGAGTGCTGTAAGAGTCATGAATATTCATTTGCCAGACGGCTCCTCCCGTTCGCTTGCTGATGGCGCAACCGCCCTGGATCTGGCCCAAAGCATCGGTCCCGGGCTTGCACGGGCCGCACTGGCAGCCAAGGTCAATGGCCACTTACGTGATCTTGCTCATATCCTTTCCGATGGCGATGAAGTTGCGCTGATTACCGATAAGTCCGAGGAAGGCCTTACAGTGATTCGCCATTCCACCGCGCACCTGCTGGCCATGGCGGTGAAGGAGCTGTTTCCGGAAGCGCAGGTCACGATCGGACCGGTCATCGAAGATGGTTTTTATTATGATTTCGCCTTTGAGCGGCCCTTCACGCCGGAGGATCTCGAAGCCATCGAGACCAAGATGCATGAGCTTGCCAGGCACAAGCTTGATGTGGTGCGTCTGGAATGGCCGCGCAATGAAGCGATCGAGCATTTCAAAAACCTTGGTGAAGAGTACAAAGCCAGATTGATCGAGCGCATTCCAGAAGACGAAGTGGTCAGTATCTACAGGCAGGGCTACTGGGAAGATTTGTGCCGCGGTCCGCATGTGCCGAACACATCGAAACTGAAGGCATTCAAGCTGATGCGCGTCGCCGGCGCTTACTGGGAAGGCAATTCTGACAATGAACAGCTACAGCGCATCTATGGCACTGCCTGGGCCTCCAAGGATGATCTGAAAGCGTATCTGCATCGTCTGGAAGAGGCCGAGAAACGCGACCACCGCAAGCTGGCCAAATCACTGGAACTCTTTCATCTCCAGGAAGAGGCGCCGGGCATGGTGTTCTGGCATCCGAAAGGCTGGACACTGTGGCAGATTGTTGAAAATGAAATTCGCAGTGTGATGCGGCAAAATGGCTACCAGGAGATTAAAACACCGCAGGTGGTGGATCGCAAGTTGTGGGAGCAGTCGGGACACTGGGAAAAGTTTCGTGACGACATGTTTACGACCAACACCGAAAACCGCGAGTACGCCATCAAGCCGATGAACTGTCCGTGTCATGTGCAGGTTTTCAGGCAGCAGTTGCATTCCTACCGTGATCTGCCGCTCAGGCTGGCCGAGTTTGGCTCCTGCCACCGTAATGAGCCATCCGGTACGCTGCATGGTCTGATGCGTTTGCGTAATTTCGTGCAGGACGATGCCCATATCTTCTGCACACCCGAACAGATCAACACCGAAGTCGGGGACTTCATCGATCTGGTGTTTGAGGTTTACAAACGTTTCGGTTTTGAGGACATCATTATTTTCCTGTCCGACCGGCCGGAAAAGCGTGTGGGTACCGATGAGCAATGGGACAAGGCCGAAGCGGCATTGCATCAGGCGCTGCAGGCCAAGAGCCTGGAATACGGTGAAAATCCCGGCGAAGGAGCATTCTACGGGCCAAAGATCGAGTTCTCGCTGCGCGACTGTCTCGGCCGTGTCTGGCAGTGTGGTACGATCCAGGTGGACTTTTCGATGCCGGGTAGACTTGATGCCGAATATGTAGCAGAAGACAGTAGCAAGCAAACACCGGTCATGTTGCATCGCGCCATTCTTGGCTCAATGGAACGTTTTATCGGTATTCTGATCGAGCACTACGAAGGAAAGTTCCCGTTCTGGCTTGCGCCCGTACAGGCCGTGGTCTGCAATATCAGTGATGCGCAGGCCGATTATGTCCGTCAAGCGACCGATGATATGAAAAAGTGCGGCTTTCGCGTCGAAATGGACTTGCGAAACGAAAAGGTCGGCTATAAAGTGCGCGCCCACACTTTGGCCCGGGTGCCGTTCATCCTTGTTGCAGGTGACCGCGAGCGTGATGAGGGTACGATTTCGGTGCGTAGCCGGAGCGGCGATGATCTGGGAACAAAGCCGGTGGCTGCGTGGATTGATGAAATGCGGACCATGCAAGATGAATATAAATAAAGAGGAATACCGATATGGGGGGCTTACATCGCTAAGAAGGAGTTAGCAGTCAATCACGATATTGAGGCGGCAGAGGTCCGCGTCATTGGCAGTGATGGCGAACAAATCGGTGTTTTACCGCTGGCGCAGGCGATTGCAAAGGCGGGTGAAGTTGGGCTCGAACTGGTGATGATGTCACCGAATGCGAAACCACCAGTCTGCAAGATCATGGACTTGGGCAAGTACAAGTACGAGCAGAGCAAGAAGGCCAACGAAGCGAAGAAAAAACAGCATGTGGTTCAGACCAAGGAAGTGAAGGTCCGTGCCAGTACAGATCAGCACGATCTGGATGTGAAGCTGAAACGGGTGCGCAAGTTTTTATCGGATGGCAACAAGGTCAAGGTCAGTGTTCGTTTTCGCGGTCGTGAAATGGCATACACCGAACGTGGAGCTGATCAGTTAAAACATGTTGCCAGCCAGGTTGAAGACCTGGGCAAAGTGGAGACCATGCCAAACCTGGAAGGCAGGCAGATGATTATGATCATCGCTCCAATGAAGAAATAAGGAAGGATACGATTATGCCGAAGATGAAAACAAATAGCGGTGCTGCCAAGCGTTTCTCGAAAACCGGCAGCGGCAAGTGGAAGCGCAACAAGGCGTTTTCCAGCCACATTCTGACCAAGAAATCACCGAAGCGGATTCGCAACTTCCGCGGATCAACACTTGTTGCCGATGGCGATGTAAAGTCGCTGAACCGCCTGGTTCCATACAAATAAGACGGCCCTTACAGGAGATAAACGATGCCTCGAGTTAAATCCGGAGTTCAGGCGCATGCACGCCACAAGAAGGTCATCAAGGCTGCCAAGGGCTACCGTGGCCGCCGCAAGAGTTGCTTCCGCGTTGCCACCCAAGCCGTGGACAAGGCAGGACAGTATGCCTATCGCGACCGTAAAGTGAAAAAGCGCGATTTCCGCAGTCTGTGGATTGTGCGCATCAACGCTGCGGCACGTCAGAACGGGCTGTCCTATTCCCGTTTCATGAATGGGCTGAATAAGGCCGGCATTGAGCTGGACCGCAAGGTGCTTGCGGATATCGCCGTGCGGGATGCCGAGGGTTTTGCGAAGCTGGCAGAAACAGCTCGCGCGCAGATTCAGTAAATAACACTTTTCCGGCTCCGGTCGGTTACAAGTGGAAATGAAATCGAAGGCAGGGCTGTTCGCAGTCCTGTCTTTTTATTTGGAATTTTGTAATCGCCACGGCACGATGGCGTCACCAACAGGGGAGTACGAGTTATGAGCGACATTGATTCGCTGAAAAGTCAGCTGGAATCGCTGCAATCCGAGGCGCTGGATGAATTTGCTGCCGCTGAGGATTTGACTGATTTGCAACAGCTCCGTGTCCGGTATCTGGGCAAAAAAGGCGCATTAACCGAAGTGCTGAAGGGTGTTGGCAAACTTCCGCCGGAGGCGCGCCCAGTGATTGGGCAATTTGTAAACCAGACCAAGGCGGCACTTGCAGAAGCGCTGGAGAAGAGTGAGGCCGAACTGGCTGAGAAATCCAAGGTAGCGCGAATTGAGGCCGAACGGATTGATGTGACTTTACCCGGCCGCAAGGGGAGACAGGGGGCATTGCATCCGGTTCAGAAAGGTCTGGATGAGATGACCGAAACCTTTTCGCAGATGGGGTTTGAAGTGGCCGAAGGCCCTGAAATTGAGGATGAGTTCCACAACTTCGATGCGTTGAATATTCCCCCTGAACATCCGGCGCGCGCTATGCACGATACTTTCTTCCTGAAAGACTATTTTAAGGGGAAGGGAGATGAGCCTATGCTGCTCAGAACCCACACTTCGCCGGTACAGATTCGCGCCATGCGCCGTTGTTTGGAAGATGGTGGTCAGCCGCCGCTGGCCGTGGTAGCCCCGGGTCGCGTTTACCGTTGTGATTACGATGTGACGCATTCACCGATGTTTCACCAGGTCGAAGTGTTCAAAGTCGATCACGATGTATCCATGGCGCATCTGAAGGGTGTGCTCAAGCATTTCCTCTCCACCTATTTTGAAAAGGACGTGCCGATTCGTCTCAGGCCGCATTATTTTCCGTTTACCGAGCCATCAGCGGAAGTCGATATCGGCTGTGTGTTCTGTGCAGGTTCGGGTTGCCGCATCTGCAAGGGTAGCGGCTGGCTGGAAGTGTTGGGATCCGGGATGATCCATCCGCATGTGCTGAATGCTGTTGGCATCGATCCGGATATCTACTCCGGTTTTGCCTTTGGTCTGGGTGTGGAACGCATGGTGATGCTGAAACATGGCATCCCTGACTTGCGCCTGTTCTTTGAAAATGATGTGCGCTTCCTGCGCAGGATGGGGGTGACGCGATGAAGATCCCTCTTTCCTGGCTCAAAGAGCATGTTGAGCTGACGGCAACACCCGCTGAGATCGCCGATGATCTGATTCGGCTCGGGCATGAAATTGAAGGTGTGGAAGAGCCGCGGACCGCTGTCAAAGGCGTTCGTGTCGGACTGATTGTTTCAAAGCAACCTCATCCGGATGCCGACAAACTGAGCCTGCTGCAGGTCGATATTGGCGAGGATGGGCCGCTGGCGATTGTCTGCGGTGCATCGAATATGTCTGAAGGTGACAAGGTGCCGGTAGCTACCATCGGTACAAGCCTTCCCAATGGCCTGAAGATCAAAAAAGGCAAGATTCGTGGCGAGATGAGCTGTGGCATGTGCTGCTCCGAGGCTGAGCTTGGGCTCGCTGAAGAGGCAGCCGGGCTGTTGCTCCTGCCCGATGATGCGCCAGTGGGTGCGGAAGTGGGCGAGTTTCTTGGGCTGGAAGAAGCCGTGTTCGATCTCTCCATCACGCCAAACCGTGGCGATTGCATGAACGCGCGCGGCCTTGCCCGTGACCTGGCGGCCGATGCCAACCTACTTTTTGCCGATGTTAAGTTGGCTGAAATCCCAAGTGATTCAGCAGTTGCAGCGCCAACGGTGTCTGTTTCGGCCGAACAGGACTGTCCGGTTTATATGGCCAGACGAATTGAAGGGGTGGCGCTGGGCGATTCTCCTGCCTGGATGCAGACCAGCCTGGCGATGGCGGGCATGCGTCCGGTCAACGGCATTGTTGATGTGCTGAATTATATTATGCTCGATCTCGGTCAACCGATGCATGCCTTCGATGCCAGTCGGCTTAATGGCGGGATTACCATTCGCTCCGCTGCCAGTGGCGAGAAGTTTGAGGCGCTGGATGGCCGTGAATTGAAACTAAATGAAGGTGATCTTGTCGTGGCCGATGAAGACAGTGTCATTGCGCTGGCCGGTATCATGGGCTCGGAACCGTCCGGTGTGGGCGATGCCACGACAAATATTGTGCTGGAGTCGGCCTTTTTCCGCCCGGCACGAGTCAGTGAAACGCGTCGCAGCCACACCATGGTGTCCGAGGCGTCAATGCGATTCGAACGTGGCGTTGATCCAGCCATGGTTGAAGCGGCCATGAAGCGGGCCACAGCGATGATCACCGAAATGTTTGGCGGCTCGGCTGGTGATATCACGGTTTGCGGCGATGCCGGCAATATCAACGCAGGTCGAGAAGTCACCTGTACCGTCTCCCGCATCGAATCAAGGCTGGGCATCGAGGTTCCTGTATCTGTGGATGATGTGCTAGAGCGCATGGGTTTCGGTATTTCCAGAGACGGTGACAGGCTTGATGTGACAGTGCCGCCGTTCCGACATGATATTGCGATTCCTGAGGACCTCTCCGAGGAATATGCGCGGGTCATCGGTTTTGATGCGATTCCGGAGCTGCTGCCACCATTGGCGACCACTGCGCCAGCGAAAAAAGATATGTCTATTCATGATGCCGTAGCTGGCGGATTTTTGCAGGTGGTAACGTACGCGTTCGTATCCACCAGCGAACAGAGGCTGTTTGTTCGTGAAGATGGCGCGGATATTGATCTGGAGAATCCGATTTCCGATGCCATGACGGTGATGCGCCGCAGTATTTGGCCGGGGATGCTCAATGCCGCGAAATACAATTTAAACCGACAGCAGTCGGGCGTGGCGCTGGCCGAACAGGGGCGCATCTATGTCAGGTCCGATACCGGGCATGATGAGAACAATGTGATTGCCTGGCTGTTGACCGGTGAGATGCAGCGTGATGAATGGCATAGTGCGTCTCGACAAGCCGATTTCTTTGACCTGAAAGGGGCAGTTGAGGCATGGCTGTCGCTGCGCGGGATGACTGGCCGTTTTATTGCCGATGACACGATTGCTGGCCTGCAGGCAGGCCAGAGCGCCAAAATTCTCATCGGGCGTGTCGAAGCAGGACGCATCGGCAGGGTCGATGGTGATGTCGCCACCGGCTTCGATATCGTGGCGCCGGTATTTGTGGCTGAAATAGATCTGGATGTACTGCCTGCAGGCAAAAGAGCGAAATTCACAGCGCTGCCCGAATTCCCTGGCGTAGAACGCGATCTGGTTTTTCTTTTCGACAAGGGCGCTACATCCGCTGAGATTTTACAGGTCGTGCAGAAGGCTGGGGGCAAGCTGCTGACCGACGCCCGCGTCTTCGACCTGTATGAAGGAAAAGGCGTACCGGAAGGAAAAGTCAGCCTTGGCATCCGCTTCACCTTGCAGGATTCGGCGCGTACGCTGACGCAAGAGGATTCCGATTCGGTTTCCGAGGCCATCATTGCGGCGATGAATAAGAAATTTG